>DASQYN010000304.1:0-6705 GCA_035639215.1 Burkholderiales bacterium | reverse complement strand
CTCTGGAAGCTGACCGGGCTGGTTTCGGTCATGCCGTAGGCGATGGTCACTTCCCGCATGTGCATGTCCTTGATCACCCGCTTCATCACCTCGATCGGGCACGGCGCGCCGGCCATGATGCCGGTGCGCAGGCTGGTGAGGTCGAAGCTCGCGAACTGCGGATGCTCGAGCTCCGCGATGAACATGGTCGGTACGCCGTAGAGCACCGTGCAGTGCTCCTCGGCGATCGCCTCGAGCGTGAGGCGCGGCTCGAAACCGTCGTTCGGATAAACCATCGTCGCGCCGTGCGTCAGGCAGCCGAGGTTGCCCATCACCATGCCGAAGCAGTGGTAGAGCGGCACCGGAATGCACATGCGGTCGCGCTCGCTCAAACGCATCGCGCGGGCGACGAAGTAGCCGTTATTGAGGATGTTGAAGTGGCTGAGCGTCGCGCCTTTCGGCAGGCCGGTCGTGCCGCTCGTGAACTGGATGTTGATCGGATCGTCGGGCTGCAGGCCCTGCGGCAGCGCCGTGCTGCCGCCGTAGAGCTCGTCGAGGTTGCGGAAGCCCGGGCTGCGATCGCTGCCCGTGCGAATCTTCCACTTGAGATGCGGCAGGCGGCCCTCGAGGGTGGCGAGCATCGCGAGGTAGTCGCTCGTCTTGAAGCTCGCCGCCGTGACGAGCGCCTTGCAGCCCACCTTGTTCAGCGCGAACTCCAGCTCGGCGACGCGGTACGCGGGATTGATGTTGACTAGGATCAGCCCGGCCTTCGCCGTGGCGAACTGCGTCGCCGTCCACTCCGAGCAATTGGGCGCCCAGATGCCGACGCGATCGCCCGGCTCGAGCCCGAGCGAGAGCAGGCCCGCGGCCAGCGCCTCCGCGCGCTCCTTGAGCTCGGTGTAGCTCCAGCGCACGTTCTGCTGCCGCACCACGAGCGCCTCGCGGCTGCCCCAGGTGGCGGCCGCCTCGTCGAGCGCCTCGCCGATGGTCTGGAACTTGAGCACAGTGGAAGCGACACCGTGGACGAAGCTGGGATTCATGGCGATCTCCGGTCGGGAAAGTCTCGCTGCGAGCATACTTCACTCGCCCTCGAAGATCCTTCCTTAACCGCGCTTAAGGAAGCGCGGCCGCGGCGTGCGGCACCACGTCGTAGGAATAGAGCTGCGCGCGGAATTGCGCGTGCGCGGCGAGCTCGGCGTCGCGCCGGGCAAGATCATCCACCATGGAGTCGACGCGCAGGCCGTGCTTCCGCGCGCCGAGCTGAACCTCGGCGACGCGCACTCGGCGCAGCCGCTCGTACGCCAGCAGCGCCGCGGCAACGCCCGGCGGATCGACACGCGAGAGGATCGTGGCGAGCGCCATGCCGTCCTCGATCGACTGGTTCGCTCCCTGGCCGAGGTGCGGCAGCATCGGGTGCGCGGCATCCCCAAGGAGCGTCAGCCGGCCCTTGCTCCAGGTCGGCAACGGCTCGCGGTCGTAGAGCGCCCAACGAAAGCACTTGTCGACCTGCGCGAGCACCTTGGCGATGCGCGGATCCCAACCTTCGAACTCGCGGCGCAGCTTGTCAGGATCGCCGGGCGCGGACCAGGATTCCTTCATCTCCTCGTCGGTCGGCACGAAGCCGACGTAGTTCACCATCGTTGCATGCCGCACCGGGAAGACCAGGAAATGCTTCTTCGGGCCGGCCCACATTTCCCAGCGGTCCATCGGCCAGTCCGGTAGCCGCTCGCGCGAGACCAGGCCGCGATAGGAGATCGTGCCGTGGAAGACCGGCTTCGAGGGCGGATAGACGTAGGGCCGAAGCTCGGAATGGATGCCGTCGGCGGCGATCACGACCTCGCTTTCCGCGCTCGCGCCATTGGCGAAGCGCACGCGCGCGAGCTGATCGGTCTGCTCGAAGCCGACGGCGCGATGCCCGCAATGGACCACGCCCGACGGGAGCGCCGCAGCGAGCAAGTCGACGAAATCGGCGCGATGCATGCCGAAGTTGGCGCTCCACCCCGAGGCGTCGGTGACCTGCACCGGTGCGATCGGCGAGCCGTCGTGGCGAAAGTAGCGCGACTTCGGTCCGACGCGCGCGCCCCATTTCTCGACTGCCGGACCCAAGCCGACGCGCTGCATCTGGCGCACCGCGTTCGGCGTGACGTACACCCCCGCGCCCACTTCGCCAAGCGCCGGCGCCTGCTCGTAGACGGCGACCTCGAGGCCGTGCGCGATCAGCGCCTTCGCGGCGAACAGGCCGCCGATGCCGCCGCCGACCACGACGACGCGGAGCGAAGATTTCGCCATCCGCCGATTTTATGAGGATCGGGCTAAGCGCGAGCTTCGCCGCCGAGGCCAAGCACTTGCTTCACCGCGCTGACCAGGCAGTCCGGCTCGAAAGGCTTGGTGATGTACCCGTCGGCCCCCGCGTGCAGGCCCCGCCGCACCGCCTCGCGCGTCGCCTCGGCGGTGATCATGATGACCGGCATGGTCTTGAGCACGGCGTGCTGGCGCATGCGGGCGAGAATGTCGAAGCCGTTCGCGTCGGGCAGCTCCACGTCGAGGAGCACGAGGTCCGGCATCGGCGCCTGGCGGAACGCCTGCATGATGTCGGCGCGCTTCGCGGCCTCGCGCACCAGGAAGCCTTCGAAGCGGAAGTAGGTACGGATCAGCTTGACGAGATCGGGGTCGTCGTCGATCACGAGCACGGTGGGCTGCCAGCCTTGCTTTGCTTCCCGCTTCTGCGACGCCCGGCGCGCGATACGGACGTAATAGCCCTTCTGCCTGAGCGATGCGACGCCGCGATCGGCTTCCGGCTCTCCGGTACCGCGCTCGGCGAACAGGCCGGCCGGCACGCTGATGCTGAAGAACCCGCTGTCGAGCGCGCTCGGCTCGGTGGCAAGCACGACCAGGTGCTTGTCGAGCAGCTTGCCGAGCACTTCCAGAAGCTCGTCGCGCGAGGTGCCCGCGCCGCTCGCCATTACCTGCGCCAGCGTCGCTATGCCGTCCAGCAGGATGAGGACCTCGAGCTCGCGCGACGACAGCGAGGTTCCCGCGGACTTGAGCTCGCTTTCGCCCTTGGCGGTCAGGGCATAGACGTCCGTCTCGCTGGGGCCGGGTCTCGGCACGCGCCCAGCCTAAGCAATAACGCTTGCGGCTGCTTGACATGGGCGTTCGAGCGCCGCGATAAGGCGGCTCCCTGGCCGCGCCCGGCTTTGTAAATACTTGATCTAGCTCATGTGGGGCTTTGTCAGTCCGTGATCCCCATCACCTGCTCAACGAGCCCGGGCCCTTAGCTTGGCGAGCGCAATGCACGCCATCGCCAACCCTGTCCTCCGCTCGCGCCGCTCGCGCTACGACGGCCCCGTATACGGGGCCGTATCCGTTGCCGTCGGTTTGTTGCTCGTCATGGCGGGGGCGCCCAGCTGGTTCGCCCTGGGTAGCGGCCTCGCCATCGCCCTCACAGCCGGACGCACTCCCGCGCCGGTGGTCAAGCGCCTCACGACCTGGTCGCTGCAGCTCGGCGTCGTGGCGCTTGGCGCCGGAATGAACCTCGACGCGGCGCTGCGAACCGGCCTCGACGGCGTGCTGCTTACGGCGGCCAGCCTCGTCCTCGCGATCGCGCTGGGCCTCGCGCTCGGCAAGTTGCTGGGAGTGCCGGGCGACACGCCGCTCCTCGTCACGGTCGGCACGGCAATCTGCGGCGGCAGCGCGATCGCCGCGGTCGCGACCATGATCAAGCCGAAGGAGCAGGAAACGTCCATCGCGCTTGCGGTCGTCTTCGTTCTCAATGCGATCGGCCTGCTCGCCTTTCCGCTGATTGGACACGCGCTCGGACTTTCCCAGGAAGTGTTCGGACGCTGGGCCGCCCTCGCGATCCATGACACCAGCTCGGTGGTCGGCGCCGGCATGGCGTACGGCGCGATCGCGGTCGGCGTCGCTACCGCCACGAAGCTCGCGCGCGCGCTGTGGATCGTGCCAATGACGATCGGCGTTGCGGTCATGCGGCGCGGCGCGACGGGGCGCTATCGCGACGTGCGCTGGCCGTACTTCATCGTCGGCTTCGTCGCCACCGCGGCCCTCGCCACTTGGGTTCCGGGATTCGCCGAATACGCGCCGCCGGTCGTCGGCCTCGGGCACCGCCTCATGGTGGCGGCCCTGTTCCTGATCGGCCTGTCGCTGTCGCGCCGCGCCCTCGAAAGCGTGGGCGGGCGGCCCTTCGTGCTCGGCACCCTGCTCTGGATCGTCATCGCCGCCGTATCGCTGCCGCTCGCCGCGCTGGTCTAGAGCGCGCGAAAGCGCGCTAGTTCTTCTCCGCAAGCGCTGCCATGAAGCGGCTGCGGATCTTCGCCGCGTCGCGCTCGGTGACCGCCGCCGGCTTCTGCGCGTCGATGCGAGCACCGATCAACCATGGGCCAGGCCCGCCCAGCGCGCTGCCGACAAGCGCCTCGAAGTGCGCCTCGTCGGCCGCCCATTCGCTGCGCACCAGGCCCGCGCCCTTGGCCATCGCGACGAGGTCCACCGTGGCTGCCGTCAGGCTCTTCTGCCTGCCGGTGATCTGGTACATCGCATTGTCGAACACGACGATCGCCAGGTTCCTCGCCCCGCTCGCCGCCACCGTGCCGAGCGCGCCGAGCTGCATGAGCAGCGAGCCGTCGCCCTCCAGCGCGAACACCCGGCGCGCCGGCTGTGCGAGCGCGACGCCGAGCGCGATAGGCACGGTGAGCCCCATGCTGCCCAGCATGTAGAAGTTCTCCGGCCGCTGACCGGCCGCCCAAAGGTCGAAATTGGTGTTGCCGATGCCGCCGATGACCGCTTCGCGGGCCTCGAGCCTCGCCACCAGCCGCCGCGTGAGATCGAAACGGTTCATGCGCTCTTCTTCGTCAGCAAGGGAGACAGGATGATCGCCGCGGGCGCCTGGGTCGAATACGCCTGACGGATCATGCTGTCGACCACGAACTCCACGTCGTCGAGGCGCTCGACGGCGAAATGCTCGATGCCGAGCGTTTGCAGCACCGGCCGCATGGTGCGGCAGACGATCGCCTGGCCGAGCTGATGATCACCCAGCGTGCCGCGCTCGGAGATGAGCATGAGCAGCGGAATCTGATAGGGAACGATGAGCGAGGCGAGCACGTTGGGCAGGGTGGCGAAGCCGCTGGTCTGCACGAGCGTGATGCCGCGCAGGCCGGCCATGTAGGCGCCGGCGACGATGCCGGCGGCTTCCTCTTCGCGTGCCGGGCACAGCACCGTGAAGTATGGGTCGGCGTGCACCGCCTCGATGAGTGGCGCTAGAACATTGTCGGGCACGTACGTGACGAGGCGAACTTCGTTCGCTTTCAACACCTTCACGATGCGCTCGTGCCACATGGCTGCGCGCAATATTGCCCGTTTCAGTCCGATTGGACCATGCCGGTTCAAATTGCCACTCCCTCGAGACCGCTAAGCTCGTCGCATGCCTCGCGCGACAAGACTCCTCGGCCTCGTCCTCGCCTGCGTCGGCTTAGCGCCGCTGCTTTACGCGCTCGGCCTAATTGCCTGGCAGGGCTTCACCTGGCTGCACACCGGCGCCTGGGTAGCGCTTCCCGCCCGGCTGCTCTTCGACCCGTCGCTCCTCGAGCGCCCGCCGCTCGGCGCCATTGCGCCCTTCATTCCGTCGTTCGACTGGGGCTGGGCGAACCATCCGCGTACGCTCCTGCTGGCCAGCAAGCTGCTTGGCGTGCTCCTCGACCGCGTGCACCTCGGCGTCTACGCCGTCCTCGCCGGCTACGCGCTGATCGAGCTCGGCCGCGAGATCGCGGCGCGCCAGGCGTACATCCTTGATTGGCAGGCCCAGCAGCGCGCCGACCGGCTGCGTCGCGCCGCGCTTTACGCCCGGCAGTAAGGCCTCAGCGAGCGGCGCGCACGACACGATTGGCGAGAACGCCGATCGCGTCGTTCGCCACTTCCACGACATCGCCCTCCTCGAGCGCCGGCACGGTGTGCCCGTCGCAGCCGAACCAGATCACGTCGTCCGGATGGAGCGTGAGATAGCGCGACATGCGCGAGAGGTAATGCGCCACGCCGAAGATCATGCCGCGCGTGTTGTACCGCGACACCGTCTTGCCGTTGATGCGAACCTCGATCTCCTGGTTCATGGGATCGATGCCCGGCCGGACGAACGGTCCCATCGGCTTGAAGGTGTCGCAGTTCTTGGCGCGCCAAAGCGTGCGGTCGTTGCGCTGCCAGGCACGCTCGCTCACGTCGTTGCCCAGCGTATAGCCGGCGACATACGACAGCGCCTCCTCCTCGCTTACGTTCTTCGCCATGCGGCCGATGACCGCGACCAGCTCGCCTTCGTATTCGACCGGGCCGGGCGAGTCGTCGGGGATGACGATGTCGGCGCCGCTGCCGACGAGCGCGTTGCGCGAGCGGTAGCCGATGTCGGCCTTCGCCGGCGCCTTGTAGCTCGTGCCGTGGTGCCGGTTCGCCCACTCGATGTGGGCGCGGAAATTCAGTCCTGCCGCGTAGAAGTTGCCCGGCACCACCGGCGGCAGCAGGCGCGCGCCGTCGAGCGCGAAGCGGCGTGCGTCATCCGAGACGAGCGTCTCGCCCTGCAGCGAGACCTTCAGCGCCATGCCGCCGACGTCGATCCGTCCCCACTTCACTCGCCCTTCACTCCCGCGGCCTTGATGACGCGCTCCCAGCGTTGCCGATCCCCGGTGAGCCAGGTGCGGAACTCCTCCGGCGAGCTCGCGTGCACGATGG
>DASQYN010000303.1:0-6049 GCA_035639215.1 Burkholderiales bacterium | reverse complement strand
CTATCGCAAGGAAGTGCCGCTCTTCCGCGGCGTCGGGCTGTACATCGACTACGCCGCGCGCGCAGGAGGCGAGTAGATCGGCCGCGCCGCCCGCACGCTGGAAGAGCGGCTCGGCCACCGCTTCGCGGAGCCGGCGCTCCTCGAGCAGGCGCTGACGCACCGCAGCTACGGTGCGCTGAACAACGAGCGGCTGGAGTTCCTCGGCGACGGCGTGCTCGGCTGCGCCGTCGCCGAGGAGCTCTTCGCGCGGTTTCCCCGGCTCTCGGAAGGCAAGCTGACGCGCCTGCGCGCGAGCCTTGTGCGCGAGGAGACGCTGGCCGAGGTCGCTCGCGGGCTGGGGCTCGCCGAGCTGGTGCGGCTCGGCGAAGGCGAGCTTGCCGCCGCCGCCGAGCCGCGACCGTCGATCCTCGCTGATGCGCTGGAGGGCGTTTTCGGCGCCGTCTTCCTGGATGGCGGCTATCTCGCCGCCCGCAAGGCGGTACTTGCGGTGTTCGCTCCGCGTATCGACCGGCTCGACCCGGAACGCCCGACGAAGGATGCGAAGACCCAGCTGCAGGAACGACTCCAGGCGGCGCACAAGCCGCTACCGGAGTACCGCGTCATCGGCGTGAAGGGCGAGCACCACCGGCAGTCGTTTGAGGTGGAGTGCGTGATCGCAGGCGGGCTCACTGCGCGCGGCAGCGGGAGCTCGCGCCAGCGGGCCGAGCAGCAGGCGGCCGCGGCGATGCTGGAGAAGCTCGATTGAAGCCGCATCGCTGCGGTACCATCGGCATCGTCGGCCGTCCGAATACCGGGAAGTCGAGCCTGCTCAACCGGCTGATCGGCGAGAAGCTCTCGATCGTCTCGCCTAGGCCGCAAACCACGCGGCATCTCGTCACCGGCATTCTCACCCTGCCCGGTTGCCAGTACATTTTCGTCGACTCGCCGGGCAATCCGCCACGCCTGAAGAGTGTGCTGCACAAGGCGCTCAGCCGCCGGGTCGGCTAGGCCGTCCATGCGGACCTTGTGCTTTACGTCGTCGAGGCGATGCGCTTCGGTCCGGAGGATCGCGCGGCGCTCGCGCGTATTCCGTCCGGACAGAAGGTGATCGCGGTAGTGAACAAGGTCGACCGGGTGAAGCGCCGGAACGAGCTGATTCCTTTCCTGGATAGGCTCTCGAAAATCCGCGACTTCGCGGCCGTCGTCCCGGTTAGCGCGAAGACCGGGAAGAACGTGCCGGAGCTCCTGCGCGCGCTTCGCGATCGCCTGCCGGAGGGCCCGCCCGCCTACCCGGCCGATCAGCTGACCGACCGCGACGAGCGTTTTTTCGCCGCCGAGCTTCTGCGCGAGAAGCTTTTCGCGGAGCTCGGCGAGGAGCTTCCCTACCGCTGCGAAGTCGTCATCGAGAGCTTCAAGGAAGAAGGCCTGCCTCAGCGCCCGTTTCGCCGCATCGAGGCCACCATTCTGGTGGAGCGCGACAGCCAGAAGGCTATCGTCCTCGGCGCCGGCGGCGAGCGCCTCAAGCACATGGCCACGGCGGCGCGCAGGGACATGGAGCGCCTGTTCGACGGCAAGGTCTATCTCGGCGTCTGGGTCAAGGTGCGCCGCGCCTGGACCGACGACGCGCGCATCCTGCGACAATTGGGCTATGAGTAAGCGGCGCGCCGACCATGAGCCGGGCTACGTGCTGCACACGTACCCGTACAAGGAGACGAGCCTGATCGTCGAGGCGTTCACGCGCGCCCACGGACGAGTGGCGCTCCTCGCGCGCGGCGCCCGACGGCCGCGATCGGCGATGCGCGGGATGCTGCTCTCCTTTCAGCCGCTGCAGCTCGCCTGGAGCGGCGCCGGAGAACTGGCGACGCTGATCCGCGCGGAGTGGGGTGCCGCGCTGCAGCCGCCTCTCGGAAAATTGGGCGGTCGCGGCCTGATGTGCGCTTTCTATGTCAACGAGCTCGTGCTGCGCCTGCTGCCGCGGGAGGACGCGCACGAGGCGCTCTTCGATCATTACGCAACCACGATCGCCGGCCTCTCGGGCGGCGAATCGCTCGCCGCGGTGTTGCGCGCCTTCGAGAAGCGCCTGCTCGCCGAGCTCGGCTATGCGCCGCTGCTCGATCGCGACGCGATGAGCGGCGCGCCGATCGAGCCGGGCGGGCGCTATCGCTATGAGCCCGATCGCGGACCGGTGCGGGGCAACGGCGGCGATCTGACGGTAAGCGGCCGCACGCTCCTCGATCTCGCCGCCGACGATTACACTCGCCCGGAGACGCGCGACGAGGCGCGCTACCTGATGCGCGCCCTGATCGGTCTGCGGCTGCAGGGGCAGGTGCTGCACACGCGTGCGATCCTCATGGAGCTCAACGAGCTGTGATCGAGCTTGGCGTCAACATTGATCACGTGGCGACGGTGCGCCAGGCGCGCCGCACTTACGAACCCGATCCCGTCTGGGCCGCCGTCGAGGCCCATCTGGGTGGCGCCGACGGAATTACCTGCCATCTGCGCGAAGACCGGCGCCACATACAGGACGAGGACGTGCGCCGGCTGCGCGAGCTGACGCACATCCGCCTGAACCTGGAGATGGCGGCGACCGAAGAGATGGTCGATATCGCCTGCCGCATCAAGCCGGAGATGGCGATGCTCGTACCGGAAGGGCGCATGGAGATCACGACCGAGGGCGGGTTGAACATCGCATCTCAGGAAGCCGCGCTGAAAACCGCGGTGGCAAAGCTGAAAAAACCCGGCATCGTCGTGTCCGTGTTCATCGATGCCGACCTGCGGCAGGTCGAGGCGGCGGCGCGTATCGGCGCAGCGGTATGCGAGATCCATACCGGACCCTACGCGCACGCCTTCCATTCGCGCGGACGCGACGCCGAATCGCCGCCCGTCGTTTCCGAGCTGGCGAAGATCCAAAAGGCGGGAGAGGCTATCCGCTCCCTTGGCATGCGTTTCAACGCCGGTCACGCGCTCAACTACTTCAACGTCGAACCGGTCGCCGCGCTGCCCGGCGTGCGAGAGCTTCACATCGGCCACGCGATCGTCAGCCGCGCCGTGTTCGTCGGCATGCGCGAAGCCGTGCGCGAGATGAAGCAGTTGATGCTGCGTGCCGCGAGATGATCTACGGCGTCGGCACGGACGTGGTCGAGATCGCGCGCGTCAAGGCGGTGCTCGAGAAGTACGGCGAGCGGTTCGCGCAGCGCATCCTCTGCGAATCGGAATTGAAAAGATTCAAATCGCACCGCCTGCCGGCCAACTATCTCGCCAAGCGCTTCGCGGCCAAGGAAGCGTTCACCAAGGCCCTCGGCACGGGCATCCGCGCCCCGGCCAACTGGCACGGCGTATGGGTGCGCAATCTCCCTTCGGGCAAGCCGGTGCTCGAGTTCTCCGCGCCCCTCCAGGAATTGCTGAAAAGAAGCGGCGTCACCTCCGCGCACGTCTCGCTCTCCGACGAGAAAGGCGTCGCCTTCGCGACCGTGGTCCTGGAATGCGAAAAGTAAGGCTGCTCCCGGGCCCGGCGGTGATCGACGTCCTCGGCCCGGCGCTGACCGACGAGGATCGCCAGCGCCTGCGCCACCCCGCCGCCGGTGCAGTGATCCTCTTCTCCCGCAATTACCAGAGCCCCGAGCAGCTTCTCGCCCTCACGCAAGAAATCGAAAGGCTGCGCGAGCCGGCCCTGCCGGTGTGCGTGGATCACGAGGGCGGGCGCGTCCAGCGCTTCCGCGAGGGCTTCACCGCCATCCCGCCGATGCGCGAGCTCGGCAGGCTGTGGGACCGCGACCGGGAAGCGGCGCAGCGTACCGCGCGAGCGGCGGCATACATCGCCGGCGCAGAGCTCGGCGCGACGGGGGTGGACTTCAGCTTCGCGCCGGTGCTCGATCTCGATTACGGCACGAGCAGCGTCATCGGCGATCGGGCGTTGCATTTCGATCCCACCGCCGTCGCCGTGCTCGCCTCTCAATTGGTGCTTGGATTCCGGGAGGCGGGAATGGCGGCCGTGGGCAAGCATTTCCCGGGGCACGGCTTCGCCGAGGCCGACTCCCACGTCGCCGCGCCCGTCGACGATCGGCCGCTCGCGGCCATCATGAAAAAGGACGTCGCGCCCTACCGTGCGGCGATCGATGCCGGTCTCGCGGCGGTCATGCCGGCGCACGTCGTGTACCGGCAAGTGGACCCCGAGCCGGCCGGCTATTCGCGCATCTGGCTGCAGGAGATCCTGCGCGGCAAGCTGGGCTTCCAGGGACTGATCTTCAGCGATGATCTGTCCATGGAAGGAGCAAGCGCAGCGGGCGGTCCGCCCGAGCGGGCGCGCGCCGCGCTCGGCGCCGGCTGCGACATGGTGCTGCTTTGCAACGATCCGGCCGGTCAGGACCGCCTGCTCGAGTCGCTCAGGGACGTGCCGCTGCCGAAGCCCGAGCGCCTCGAGCGCATGCGCAAGCAGGGTGGGCGCGACCTGAGGAAGAGCGTCGCTTACCGCGAGGCGCAGGAAGCCTTGGCCGTCCTGAAGGCTTAAATGGTGACAGTCACCATTTAAGAGGGGTCGTCCCCTAGGCCCTCTCCATATAGGTGCCTTCGCTGGTGTCGATCTTGATCTTCTCGCCCTTGTTGATGAACGGAGGCACCTGCACGGTGATGCCGGTCTCCATCCGGGCCGGCTTGAAAGTGTTGGTCGCGGTCGCGTTCTTGATGCCCGGCTCGGTATCGACGACTTCGAGCACCACCGAGGGCGGCAGCTCGATGCCGATGGCGCGGCCGTTATAGAAGTTGATCTGCACGTCGATGTTGGGCAGAAGATAGCCCGCCTGCCCCTCGAGGAAGTCCGCGGCGAGCGAGAGCTGCTCGTAGTTCTCCTTGTCCATGAAGACGTAGCTGTCGCCGTCCTGGTAGAGGTATTGCATGTCGCGCGGGTCGACGAACGCCCGCTCTACCTTGTCCTCGGTACGGAAGCGCTGGTTCGTCTTGGTGCCGGCCTCGATATCCTTCATCTCGACTTGCATGAACGCGCCGCCGCGCCCGCCGACGTGCACGTGATAGCTCTTGAGGACGCGCCAGACGCGCTTGTCCCACTCGAGGAGGTTGCCGGGACGAATCTCGACCGCTTCGACTTTTGCCATGGCTTGCCGCTCGGAGAAAGGGCGCGAATTTTACACGATTTATAATGAAATCAATGGGCTTTGATGCGAAGGGTTTCGTTACCGGACTGCCGAATCTGCCGGGCGTGTATCGGATGCTCGGCGCCGCCGGCGACGCGCTCTACGTCGGCAAGGCCCGGGACCTGAGGAAGCGCGTCGGCTCTTATTTCAACAAGACCGCAGCCAGCCCGAGGATCGAGATGATGCTGTCGCAGGTCGCCGCCATGGAGGTGACGGTGACGCGCTCGGAAGGCGAGGCGCTGCTGCTCGAGAACAATCTCATCAAGAGCCTGGCGCCGCGCTACAACATCCTCTTTCGCGACGACAAATCTTATCCGTATCTCGTCGTCACCGGGCAGGCGTTTCCGCGCCTCGGGTTCCACCGCGGCGCGAAGGACCGGCGCCACCGCTACTTCGGGCCGTTTCCGCACGCCTACGCCGTGCGCGAGTCGATCCAGCTCCTGCAGCGCGTGTTTCGCCTGCGCACCTGCGAGGACTCGGTGTTCGAGAATCGCTCGCGTCCCTGTCTCCTGCATCAGATCCAGCGCTGCACGGCACCGTGTACCGGCAAGATTTCCCCCGAGGCGTACGCCGAGGACGTGGCGAACGCCATGCTTTTCCTGGAAGGTCGCGAGGCCGACGTGATCGGCAAGTTGAATGCGAAAATGCACCAGGCCGCCGAGGCGCGGCGCTACGAGGAAGCGGCCGCCTACCGCGACCAGGTGCGCGCCCTGGCGCGTGTCCAGGCGCGCCAGTACGTCGAGTCGGATCGCGGCGTCGACGCCGACGTGGTCGCATGCGCCGTGGAAGGCGGGATTGCCTGCGTGAACTTGGTGATGATCCGAGGCGGCCGCCACGTTGGCGACCGCAGCTTCTTTCCCTCGAATGCGGAAGGCGCGGCGCCCGCGGAGGTGGTCGGCGCATTCCTTGAGCAGCACTATATC
>DASQYN010000302.1:0-3914 GCA_035639215.1 Burkholderiales bacterium | reverse complement strand
GCGGGCTTCACGCTGCGGCGCATGGGCGAGGGCGGCATCTGCGATCAGCTGGCCGGGGGGTTCAGCCGCTATTCGGTGGACGAGCGCTGGCTGATCCCGCACTTCGAGAAGATGCTGTACGACAACGGCCCGCTGCTCGGGCTGCTCGCCGATGCCTGGCTCGTCACGCGCGATCCGCTCTACGAGCGCGCGGCCGCGGCCACCGCGGAATGGATCGTGCGCGAGATGCAGTCGCCCGAGGGCGGCTATTACTCCTCGCTCGACGCGGACAGCGAGCACGAGGAAGGCAAGTTCTACGTGTGGACGCGCGAGGAAGTGGAGGCGCTGCTCGCGCCGCAGGAGTACGCGGCCTTCGCGCGGCGCTTCGGACTCGACCGGGCCGCCAACTTCGAGGGGCGCTTCTGGCATCTGCACGGCTTCGCGCCCTCGAGCGAGGCGGAGGCGCCGCTCGTCGCCGCGGCGAGGGCCAAGCTCTTCGCGGCGCGGGAGAAGCGCGTGCGCCCCGGGCGCGACGAGAAGGTCCTCGTCTCCTGGAACGCGCTCGCGATCCGCGGCATGGCACACGCAGGCCGCGCGTTCGGCCGGCCAGACTGGATCGGCTCGGCGCGCCGCGCCCTGGCGTTCCTTCGCGAACGGATGTGGTCGGAGGGCCGGCTGCGCGCGACGTACAAGGACGGCCGGGCGCATCTCAATGCGTACCTCGACGACTATGCGTTCCTGATTGCCGCCCTGCTCGAGCTGCTGCAGGCCGAGTTCACGCAGCGCGAGCTCGCCTGGGCGAGCGAGCTCGCCGACGTGCTGCTCGACCAGTTCGAGGATGCCGAGCTCGGCGGGTTCTTCTTTACCGCCCGGGAGCACGAGCGGCTTTTCCACCGTCCCAAGGCCGGCCAGGACCAGGCCACGGCCTCGGGCAACGCAGTGGCCGCCTGGGCGCTGGGGCGCCTCGCCGCGTTGACCGGCGAAGCGCGCTATGAGCGCGCCGCGCAGCGGACCGTCGAGCTCTTCTATCCGATCATGAGCCGGCATCCCGGGGGATTCGCCAGCATGGCGCTGGCGCTCGCCGAGCAGCTCGAGCCGCCGGCAGTCCTCGTGCTGCGCGGCCGAGGACCCGATCTCGAGCGCTGGCGGGACCGCCTCGCCGCGGAGTATCTGCCGGGCACGAGCGTCCTCGCCATTGCCGACGGCGTGCCCGGGCTGCCGGAGCTGCTCGCCAAGCCGGCGCGCCCCCAGCCGGTCAACGGATGGCTATGCCGCGGCGTTACTTGCCTGGAGCCGGTTTCCGATCTCGTAGAATTGCTGTCCCTCTGCAAGGAGAAAAATCGATGAAGTCTGTCGTTGTACTCGCCCTCGGCCTGGCCGCCGGCACGCTCGTTTCGGCGGCCGATGCGCAGGAAGACCTCGCGAAAAAGGACAACTGCTTCGCCTGTCATGCCGTCGACAAGAAGGTGGTCGGGCCGGCCTACAAGGACGTCGCGGCGAAGTACCGCAACGATCCGAAGGCCGCGGAGAAGCTCTTCGAGAAGGTGAAGAAGGGCGGCTCGGGCGTCTGGGGGCCGGTGCCGATGCCGCCGAACGCGGCGGTGCCCGATGCCGACATCCACAAGCTCGTGAGCTGGATCCTCTCGCTGAAATAAGCGCGGCGAGCGGGATCGGCGGCAAAGCGCCGCGGTATCATACCGCCCCGGTTTCGATTTTCCGGAGGACGCCGTGAAGAAGCTCAATCCCGCGCTGGTCGCTCTCGCCGTTGCCTTCGCGCTCGCCGGCTGCGGCGAGCAGAAACCGCCTGCCAAAGCCGAAACGACGGGTGGCGCGACGCTCGAGGTGAAGATCGGCCACGTCGCGCCGCTCACCGGCGGCATTGCGCACCTCGGCAAGGACAACGAGAACGGTGCGCTGCTCGCCGTCGAAGAGGCCAATGCGGCCGGCATCAAGATCGACGGCAAGGCGGTGAAGTTCACCCTGGTCGGCGAAGACGATCAGGCCGACCCGAAGACCGGCACCACGGTTGCGCAGAAGCTGGTCGACGAGAAGGTGAACGGGGTCGTGGGCCATCTCAACTCGGGCGTGACGATTCCCGCCTCGGCGATCTATCACCAGGCCGGCATCCCGATGATCACCGGCTCGGCCACCAATCCCAAGCTCACCGAGCAGGGCTTCAACAACGTGTTCCGCGTGGTCGGTCGCGACGACCAGCAGGGCCCGGCGATCGCCAGCTACCTCGCGGCGGAGAAAAAGCCCAGGGTGGTTGCGGTGATCGACGACGCCACCGCTTACGGCGAGGGTATCGCCAACGAGGTGGAAAAGACGCTGAAGAACGCCGGTGTCAAGGTGCTGCCGCGCGAGAAGGGCACCGACAAGACCACCGACTGGAAGGCGATCCTCACCAAGCTGCGCGGCGAGAAGCCCGACGCGGTTTTCTATGGCGGCATGGATGCCACCGGCGGACCGCTTCTCAAGCAGGGCCGCGAGCTCGGCATGAAGGCCGTTTTCTCGTTCGGCGACGGCGCGTGCACCGAGAAGATGCAGGAGCTTGCCGGCGAGGCCGCCGAAGGGCTGCTCTGCTCGCAGGCCGGCATTCCGCCGCAGGCGGCCTCCAAGAAGTTCCTCGACGCCTACAAGAAGCGCTTCAACCAGGATCCCATCCTCTACGCGCCCTTCACCTATGACGCGGCGAACCTGCTGATCGAGGCGATGAAGCAGGCCGACTCCGCCGACCCGGCGAAGTACCTGCCGGCGCTGCAGAAGATCCGCTTCAACGGCTCGACCGGTCCGATCTCGTTCGACGACAAGGGCGACCGCAAGGACGCCGAGATCACCATCTTCACCATGAAGGGCGGCAAGATCGAGCCGATCGCCGTGGTAAAGGCCGGCAAGACGCTTCCCTACGAGGAGTTCCTGAAGACGATGAGCGCCGGCAAGTAAGGACGGCGCATGTCCGCGCGACGGCACCTTCGGGTGCCGTTTTTGTTTTTGGTTTAGGCTTCGCCGCGGTGGACGTTTTCCTGCAGCAAGTGGTGAACGGCCTGACCCTCGGCGCGGTATACGCCGTCGTGGCGCTGGGCTACACCATGGTCTACGGCATCATCCAGCTCATCAACTTCGCGCACGGCGAGGTGGTGATGATCGGTGCCATGGTCGCCTTCTCGGTAATCGGCGCGCTGGCGCCGACCGGCCTGCCGCCGCTCGCGGTCGTCCTCGCCGGCACCGCCTGCGCCATCCCGGTGTGCATGCTCGTGGGCTACGCCATGGAGCGGCTCGCCTACCGGCCGCTGCGCCAGGCGCCGCGCCTCGCGCCGCTCATCACGGCGATCGGCGTGTCGATCATCCTGCAGCACGTGGCGCTGCTCGTCTGGAGCCGGAACGTGCTCGCCTTCCCGCAGATCATCGACACGCGTAGCTACACATTCTTCGGCGCGAGCATCACCAACGTGCAGCTCGCCATCATCGCGCTGTGCCTCGCCCTGATGGCGGCGCTCGCGCTCCTCGTCTACCGCACCCGCCTCGGCACGGCGATGCGCGCGACGGCGCAGAACCCGCAGGTGGCCGGCCTCATGGGCATCGACATCAACCGCGTCATCGCGGCGACCTTCGTCATCGGCGCTGCGCTTGCCGCCGTGGCGGGCGTGATGGTCGGCACCTACTACGGCATCGCCCAGTACACCATGGGCTCGATCCTCGGCCTGAAGGCGTTCTCCGCGGCGGTGCTCGGCGGCATCGGCAACATCCCGGGCGCAATGCTGGGCGGCGTGCTGCTCGGCATAGTCGAGGCGCTCGGTGCCGGCTATATCGGCGAGCTGACCGACCTCTGCGCCTATTCCCTCGTCGCGCCGCACCTCGATGCCTGCCGTGGCGGCGGCAACTTCGTCCTCTTCGGCTCGAACTACCAGGATGTCTTCGCCTTCCTCGTGCTCATT
>DASQYN010000301.1:0-4424 GCA_035639215.1 Burkholderiales bacterium | reverse complement strand
AGTGCTCGCCCTTCGGCTGGGTGCCGTTGATCTGCTCGCGCGGCGTCGCGAGCATGGAGACGAAGCTGATGCCCTCGCCTTCACCCTTCAGGTAGTCGTAGCCCCATTTCCACTGGTAGCCGGTTGCCTTGATGGTGATGTCGGGGCTGCTGGTGTCCTTTTGCGCGATCACCACCTTGGTGACCGGCCAGGCGATGACCACCAGGATGATCGCCGGTATCACCGTCCAGAGGATCTCGACGGTGGTGTTCTCGTGGAACTGCTCGGCGGCGTGGCCGCGCGAGCGGCGGTGCGCCCAGCAGGCGTAGAACATGAAGCCGAACACGCCGATGAAGATGACGATGATCAGCCACATCACGTACTGATGCACGATGTCGATATCGCGCGCGATCGGCGAGGCGGCCGATTGGAAATACCAGTCGAGCGCGCGCGCGGCACCGGAGACGGCGAGCGCGCCGACGCCGCCGAGGGCGGCGATCAGCTTCGACCTTTTCAGCTTCGATCCCTTCATGTTGTTTTGTCCCTGATATCGATATCGCGCGCGTGCATCGCGAACGCGGCGGCGAGCAGCAGCACCTCGAGCCCCGAGAACGGCATCACCAGCCACGCCCCCAGCATGGCGAAGCCCGCGCCGATGGCGAGCACCACGCAGGCGAGCGAGGCGAAGACGCAGGCGAAGGCCGCCGGAGAAATCGAGCAGTAAGGGCTTCTCACGGAAGGCGCGTAAATTACCACAGTTGCAAGCGCGCTCTCAAGGAATGCGCTTGAAAACACGAATGGTTTTCGCAGCCGGCGCATCGCCTGCGACGGCCTCGCGGCGCCAGGCGTGGCCGTAAATGACCTCATAAGTCGATTGCATCCCGGCGCCGAGCGCGCGCTCGAGCCGATCGCGCAAGTCGCGCCCCGCGAGGCCGCGCGGCCGGTCGCGGCGCGCGTTCGCCTGTCCGCTCGCGCGCAGGTCCTCGAGCAGCGTGCGCCCGCTCGCGTACTGGATGCGAAGAATTTCCATGTCCATGACCGGCGCCTGGAATCCCGCCGCGACGAGCATGTCGCCGAGGTCGTGCATGTCGATGAAGTCATGGACGCGCGCCGGGCCCGCCGCCGCGCGCAGCTCCTTCAGCGTGTCGGGGCCGAGCGTGCTGAACATGAGCAAGCCCTGGGACCGGAGCACGCGCTCGAGCTCGCGCAGCGCCGCGAGCGGATCGTTCAGCCAGTGCAGCGCCATGTTCGACCACGCCAGCTCGAAGCTCTCGGGCGCGAAAGGCAGCCTTTCCATGGCGCCGCAAACGGCCGACGGGCCGCGCGAAAGAAATTTCCGGAGCAAGCTTCTTCTCGGCAGGAGCGGCAGCGCATGGTCGAGGGCGACCACGCTGGCGCGCGGATAGCGGCGCGCCAGCGCCGCCGCGTCGCGGCCCGGACCGCTGCCGGCGTCGAGGATGCGCCGCGGCGCGAGCTTCACCAGGTCGAGGCGCTCGAGCATGCGCGCGCCGACCTCGGCTTCCAGCCGGGACGCGCCCGCATAGGTCGCCGCCGCCCGGGCGAAGCGCCGGCGCGCGAGCGCGCTATCGAGCGGGCGATACGGCTCGCTCAACGGCGGCGGCGACGGCGAGCACGTGCCGGTCGCGCCCCGCGGTGCCGCACACCATGAAGCCGACGGGCGCGGTGCCGGGCTCGTGGCAGGGCAGCGTGGCCGCGCAGCCGTCGAGGAAATTGGCGAGCCCGGTGTTGCGCATGATGCGGAAGTTCCAGCGGAAGTAGGCCTCGTCGCTCGCGCTGGCCTCGGCGATGGTCGGCGCGACGCACGGCGTGGTGGGCATCGCGATCGCGTCATGGGGCGCGGCGAGCGCCTCCACCTCGCGCATGAAGCTCGCGCGCAGCTCGAGCAGCTCGACGTAGTCGGCCCCCGAGAGGCTCGTGCCCATGGCGATTCGCTTGCCGACGCGCGGGTCGTACTCAGCGATGCGGCTCGCGAGGGGCTTGTGGATATGCACGACTTCGGCGCCGGCCAGGCCGCCGCCCCTGAAGTACTGGTCCTGGCGGTCGAACGCGGGCACCGGGGCCTCGGTGATCACGGCGCCCGCGCGCCGCAGGCGTTCCAGGGCATCGAAGAACGCCTTCGCCACTTCCGCATCCAGGTCCTCGAGCGCGGCGGACTTCGGCAGCAGCAGCCGCAGGCCTTTCACCGGCAGATCGACGAGGCGTGCTTCGGGCTCCGCGGCGAGCACCGCATCGTAAGCGGCGCAGCAGGCGATGCTGTTGGCGAGCGGCCCGACCGAGTCGAGCGTGTAGGAAAGCGGGAAGGCGCCCTCGCGCGGCACGCGGCGTGCCGTCGGCTTGAAACCGGCGATGCCGCAGAGCGCCGCCGGCATGCGGATCGAGCCGCGCGTGTCCGAGCCGAGCGCCATCGCGCACATGCCGTCGGCCTGCGCGACGCCCGCGCCGGAGGACGATCCTCCGGGGACGCGCCCATTCCTGCGATCCCAGGGGTTCTTCGGCGTGCCGTAGTGGGGGTTGAGGCCGACGCCGCCGAAGGCGAACTCCACCATATTGGTGCGGCCGACGAAGATCGCCCCCGCCGCCCGCAGACGCGCCACCGCTTTGGCATCTTCCCCGGCGAGCCTGCTGAAAGCCTTCGAGCCGGCGCGCGTCACGTCGCCCGCGACATCGAACAGGTCCTTGAGCGAAATCGGCAGGCCGTCGACCAGCGAGCGCCGCACGCCCGCCTTCCTCAGCCGGTCGCAGTGATCGGCCTCGGCGCGGGCGCTCTCGGCATAGACCTTGATGAAGGCGCGGGCGCCTTCTCCGCCCGGATCGGCGATGCGCGCGAGCGACTGCTCGACGAGCTCGCGGCTCGTCGTGCGTCCGGCGTCGAGCTCGGCGGCGAGCTGGGCTACAGTCCGCATCGGGCCGACATGGTAATCCGAGAACGCGCGCGCAGCGCGCTTTCCCTCCTTCGCTCGAATTTTTTCGGCGGCCGCTGCTTCCTTTGCCGCGGCGCGGCGCGCGAGCTGCTGTGCGCCGAGTGCGAGGCGGAGCTGCCGTGGCTTGCCGCCTCGGTATGCCCGCGCTGCGCCCTCGCTTCGCCCGGCGGAGCGCTGTGCGGCCGCTGCCTTGCGCGTCCGCCGCATTACGACGCCACGGTGGCGGCGCTCTGGTATCGCTTCCCCGCCGACGCGCTGGTGCAGGCGCTCAAGTTCGGCAGCGAGCTCGCGCTCGCGGACTACTTGGGCAGCGTTCTGGGAAGGCGTATCGGGGACGAAAGGGTCGACTTCGTGATCCCGGTTCCGCTGTCCGCTGCGCGACTGCGCGAGCGGGGCTACAACCAGGCGGCGGAGATCGCGCGCCGCCTCGGCAAGGGCCGGCTCGAGCTCCACCTCTGCGAGCGCACACGCGACGGGCGGCCGCAGGTCGAGCTGCTCTTCGAAGAGCGCCGGCGCAACGTGCGCGGCGCCTTCCGCGTGCTACGCGATTTGCGCGGCGCGAGCATCGCGGTCGTGGACGACGTCATGACCACCGGAGCGACGCTCGACGAGATCGCGCGCGCGCTCAAGGCCGCCGGGGCGGCGAAGGTCGTCAACTGGGTGCTGGCGCGGACCCCGCCGCATGATTGACGTCGTCCTCGTCAACCCGGAGATCCCGCCCAACACGGGGAACGCGATCCGGCTCGCCGCGAACAGCGGCGCCCGTCTGCACCTCGTCGAGCCGCTCGGCTTCTCGATGGAGGACAGGCAGCTTAAGCGCGCCGGGCTCGATTACCACGAGTACGCGCGCGTGCGGGTGCACGCCTCCTGGCAGGCCGCGCGCGATTCGCTGGCGGGCCGGCGCTGGTTTGCGTTCACCACGGGCGCGACACGCCTCTATACGGACGTGCGCTACGCGCCGAACGACGTCCTGGTGTTCGGCTGCGAGACGGCCGGCCTGCCGCAGCCCATCGTGGATGAATTCGCAATGCAAGACCGGCTGCGCCTGCCGATGCGGCCCGGTATCCGCAGCGTCAATCTTTCCAACGCGATCGCCATCGCCGTGTTCGAAGCCTGGCGCCAGCTCGGCTTCGAGGGCGGCAGCTAGCGTTCGCTCTTCGGTTCCCTCGCAAGCAATCTCTCGACTGCCGCCGCGGGCGAAAGCTTGCCATCGAGCACCGCATTCACGGCATCGCTCACCGGCATGTCGACCTTGCGCTCGGCGGCGAGGCGGGCGACTTCCTTCGCCGAGCGCACGCCCTCGGCGATGTGCCCGAGCTCGCTCAGGATGGAAGCGAGCGGCTTGCCGCGCGCCAGCTCGAGCCCCACGCGACGGTTGCGCGACAGGTCGCCGGTCGCCGTGAGGATGAGATCGCCGACGCCGGCAAGGCCCATGATCGTCTCCGGTCGGGCGCCAAGCGCCGCGCCGAGCCGGGCGATCTCGGCGAGGCCGCGCGTGATGAG
>DASQYN010000300.1:0-4289 GCA_035639215.1 Burkholderiales bacterium | reverse complement strand
GAGACGATCAAGCAGGCGGTGATCGCCAACATGGGCCTCGCGTTCGTTTCGCTGCACACCGTGGCGCTCGAGCTTTCGGTGGGCCAGCTCGTGCTGCTCGACGTGGTGGGGCTGCCGCTCCTGCGCCGCTGGCACATCCTGCATGTGCGGGCGAAGGCGCTCTCGCCGGCGGCCGAGGCGTTCCGCTACTTCGTGCTCGACCAAGGCGAGCGGCTGCTCGCCGAACAGTACGGAAAAACGGTGCCGCTCGGCGCCTGAGGCGCTAGGGACGGACGACTAGGGGCGCAGGTAGAGCCAGCCTTCGCTCTCCCGCTCGAGAATATGCGTCACGCCCGAGGGCACGAAGGAGACGCCGGGGTACATGTCCTCTTTCTTGACGTTCGCGGCGCGCATCGTGTTCTCGCACGCGTCCAGCACGACGTTGTTGTCGAGTGCCTGCGCGAGGCGTGGTCCGACTTTCGACTCCGCCTTGAGCATCGCGATTCCCGGCCCGTGCGTGACGATCTCGACCGTGACGTTCTGCTTGCCGAGGTCCTTCTGGATGTTGCCGACGTTGTTCAGCACGATATTCCACTTCTCCGGGTTGTTTTCGGTGACGTGGAACACGACGCGGTACTTCTGCTGCGCCTGGACGGCGAGCGGCGCGACGGCGATGAGAAAGGCGGCGAGAAGCTGCTTGAACGTGAAGCGCATCGGTCCTCCCTTAAGGAGGACCGATTGTACGGTTTATCCGCAGGCTAGAACTTCATGCCCCAGGCGATGCCGAGCGAGTCCTCGCTCATGCGCAGGTTCGCCTCGCCGCCGCCGAGCGCGGCCGGGATTGAGCCTTGCCCGTTCACCTTGTTCTCGAAGGCGTGCATGTACGCCGCCGTGATTTCGCTCTTGTTGGCTAGCGTCCACGTGGCGCCCGCGGTGACGTGGTTCTCCACCACGCCGGGCGCGACGATGTTGAAGAAGGTCTGGCTCTGCGGGATCGGCTGCTTCAGGGTGACGAAGCCGCCGCGCAGCGTGAGGCTCTGGCTCATTTCGTAGGCCACGCCCAGCTTGTACACCGTGGTGTTCTGCCAGCCGAAGCCGGCCCCGTTGTCGCTACCGAGCTGGCAGGCGCCGGCGAACAGGCAATCGATCGGATGGCCGACCGAGGCCACGTCGCCATAGTTGATGCGCTGGATGTCCGCGGCGATCGTCCATTTGTCCGTCGGCTTCCAGGCGACGCCGACGCCGTAGTTCTCGGGGATGTCGAAGCCGCCCTGCTCGGCGAAGAGCCCCTTGTATTTGTCGAACTTGCCCATCTGCGTCTTCGTCTGATAGGTGACGCCGAGGGTGAGCGTGGGGAGGACCTGACCGGTCCAGCCGAAACGCAGGCCCCAGCCGGTCGAGCTGTCATACCCCTGGTTGGTGACGTTGCCGGGATGGGACGAGAAGAACGGATTGTCGAACGGCTGCAGACCTTCCGCCTTGAAGCGCTGATACGCGAGGTTGAGCGACACGCCGAAGGCATGCGCGCCCATCTTGTAGGCGATTGTTGGCGAGATGAAGAGCTGCGCCAGGTCGACGCCGGCCGGGTTCTGTCCGCCGATGGCGCCGAACGGGCTCGTCTTGTAGTCGGTGTTCATGCCGCCGTTGCCATACACCGAGACGCCGAGCGCGAGGTCCGGCCGGATCATGCGGTTATAGCCGAACTCCGGGAGGAGGAAGTCCTGGGTGCCGTTTCCATCATAGGTGCCGTTGAGCCCGGGCACCGGGCTGCCGGTGATCTCTGCGCCGCGGTCGGGTCGGAACCAGTCGACGCCGACGTCGAAGCGGTTGCCGACCAGTGCCATGCCCGCCGGGTTGGTCGCCGCCGCGAGCGAGTCCTGCGGCAGCGCGATGCCGACGCCGCCCATGCCTTTCGCCTTCATGCCGTAGCCGTGCGCGAAATAGCCGGTCGTGGCGAGCGCCGCCGAGGGCGCGAAAGCCGCGGCGATGGCCGCGACGAGCAGTTTCTTCATTCGTTTCTCTCCCCTGGTCCCATTGGTCGAACCGCTAGATGAACAGGCTCACGTCGGCGTCCCTTGCCATCGGCAGGAACGTCGCGGCGCCGCAGTACTCCTTCACTTCCGGAATGAAATCGTCGTGCGTGAAGCCGAACAGATCGACCGTCATCTGGCAGCCGATCAGGTTCACGCCGCCCTCGACGCACGCCTCGCGCAGCTCCTGCACGGCGGCGACGCCCTTGCTCTTGATCGTCTTCTTCATGAGCGTGGTGGCGAGCGTCTCGAAGCCCGGGACCACGCCCTGCACCGCGTTCGGGATGTTCCAGTTGATGTGCTTGAACCACTCCGGCCCGAACGGCATCTTCATCGGCATGCCGGGGTTGCCGAGCGGGCTCACTTTCAGGTCGCCGAGGTCCTTCTTCAGCAGGTTGAGCCCGTAGAAGGTGAAGAACACCGAGACGTTCCAGCCGAGCGCCGAGGCGGTCGAGGCGAGGATGAACGGCGGGTACGCCCAGTCGAGCGTGCCTTTCGTCGCGATGATGGTCATGGAAGGCGTCTGCTGCTCTTTCAGCTCGGCGAGCTTCTTCGGCAGCAGGGCGTCGAGGCGCTCGATGATCAGGCGGTCGAGCGCGGCGGTATCGAGTTGGGCGGACATGAATTCCTCGGACTGTAATACTGAGTGGGAGTATCGGCGATCAGATTACTCTATGGCGCGATCCTTGTTTCGTGATGCTGCGCTGCATTCATCGCTATAGGCGATCACCCCCTCATACCCTGTGGTGTATATTCGCGCCAGCCTGCCGCTGGTTTCCGCGGACGATGCGCCGCCTGCGGAGCCGCCTATTGATGCAGGTCAATCGCGCAGCCGAAGGAGAAGCTAGAGTGAACGACCCCGTAATGCATGAGCCGGAGGCGAAGAAGGCGATGGATGCCCGGCTCGCCCGGATCGAAGGCCAGGTGCGCGCGGTGCGGCGCATGATCGGCGCCGACGAGCCCTGCGAAAGTATCGCGCAGCAGCTAGCCGCGGCGCGCAAGGCGCTCGACCGCGCCTTCTACGAGATGGTCTCGTGCATCATCAAGCACGAGCCGGCCGCCGGCACGACCCAGGCGCGCAGCGAGCGCGCCGGCAAGGTGGCCGAGCTGCTGACGCGGTTCGGCTAGAAACTGGGCTACGCTTTGGCCCCTGCTTTGACCTCGCCCCATTTCCCGGAGGACTGACATGAATTTCGACAAGGAACTCGACGCCCGCGGGCTCAACTGCCCGCTGCCCATCCTGCGCGCCAAGAAGGCGCTGAACGAGCTGCAATCCGGCCAGGTACTGAAGATCCTCGCCACCGATCCGGGCTCGGTGAAGGACTTCCAGGCGTTTTCCAAGCAGACCGGCAACGAGCTCCTCTCGCACGCGGAGGCGAACAAGGAGTTCACCTTCTTCATGAAGCGCAAGTAGGAATCGTTCGATGCTGTCGCCGGTCTTCGTGAGTCACGAGGTGTACCGGCGCACCGGCTACGGCGGCAACCATCCGCTCGCCATCGCGCGCATCGGCCCGGTGATGGACCTGTGCGACGTACTCGGCTGGCTCGACTCGACGAGCTACCGCGAGAGCCCGCGCGCGAGCGACCAGCAGCTTGCGTGGTTCCATGCCGCCGACTACGTCCAGGTTCTGAAGGAGGTCTCCCGAATCGGGGCGGTAGATGCGCAAACGCGCCAGCGCTACGGTCTGGGCACCATGGAAAATCCGCTTTTCTCCGGGATGTTCGAGCGGGCGGCCACCAGCGTCGGCGGCTCGATCCTCGCCGCCGAGCTGGCGCTCGAGGGGCGCGTCGCCTTCCATCCGGCCGGCGGGACGCACCACGGCCGTCCCGACCGCGCGAGCGGCTTCTGCTATTTCAATGATCCGGTTTTTTCGGTGCTCAGGCTTCTGAAACAGGGGCTGCGCAAAATCCTCTATGTCGACCTCGACGCTCACCACGGCGACGGCGTGCAGAATGCCTTCGCCGCCGACGAGCGCGTCTGGACGGTGTCCATCCACGAGCAGGACCGCTGGCCCTATAGCGGCGCCGCCGACGATATCGGCGAAGGCCGCGCGTGCAACCTGCCGGTGCCGCGCCAATTCAACGATTCGGAGCTCGATGCGTTGATCGAGGGCGGGGTGCTGCCGCTCGCTGCGCGCCTCGCGCCCGAGGCGATCGTGCTGACCTGCGGTGCCGACGCGCTCGCCGGCGACCCGCTCTCGGCCATGGCGCTTTCCAACGCCGCGCTCTGGCGCGCGATCGAGCGCCTGGTTGCGACGGCGCCGCGTGCCGTGGTGCTCG
>DASQYN010000299.1:0-5410 GCA_035639215.1 Burkholderiales bacterium | reverse complement strand
ACTTCGCCGCGAGCTCGGCCAGCGAGAAAGCGGCCGGGCTCGCCGCGCTCACCGCCATCCCGGTCGAGCAGGCGCAGCGCTTCCTCGCGGCCGGCGCGGCGCTGCGCGGGGCCGACTTCATCCAGCTCGCCGCGGTGGCCCAACGCATTCACGTCGCGCTCGAGAGAGGAACCCGATGACCGCTGCCGTCAGCCCCGAACAGTTCGCCCAGGCCGCGAAGCTCGCCACGGCGATGCGCGCCGAGATCGGCAAGGCGCTGGTCGGCCAGAAGGAGGTGGTCGACGCCGTGCTCGCCGCTTTCCTCGCCGGCGGGCATGTGCTAATCGAGGGCGTGCCGGGCCTGGGCAAGACGCTGCTCGTCAGGGCGCTCGCGCGCACGTTCGCCGGCAGCTTCGGTCGTATCCAGTTCACGCCCGACCTGATGCCCGCGGACGTCACCGGGCACACGCTCTACGACCCGAAGAACCAGGCGTTCACCGCGCGGCGCGGCCCGGTGTTCGTCAACCTGCTGCTCGCCGACGAGATCAACCGCGCGCCGGCGAAAACGCAGGCCGCACTCCTCGAAGTGATGCAGGAAGGCCAGGTGACGATAGAGGGAAAAGCGCATCCGCTCGAGCCGCCCTTCATGGTGCTCGCAACGCAGAACCCGATCGAGCAGGAAGGCACCTATGCGCTGCCCGAAGCGCAGCTCGACCGGTTCCTGCTCAAGGTGCGCATCGACTATCCGTCGCCGGCGGAAGAGGCCGCGATGGTGCGCCAGGTCGTCACCGGCAAAGTGGGCGACCGCCTCGACGTGGACGCAGTGATGGAGCTCGTCAAGCCGACGACCGTCGTCGCCTTGCAGCGCATCGCCGCCAGCCTTCGCATGGACGACACGGTCCTCGACTACGCCGTGCGCCTCGTCCGCGCAACGCGCAACTGGGCGGGCGTCGTTGCCGGCGCCGGCCCGCGCGGCGGCATCTCGCTCATGCGCGCGGCGCGCGGCGCGGCGCTCCTGGAAGGCCGCGACTACGTGACGCCGGACGACGTGAAGAAGATGGCGTTGCCGGCGCTTCGGCACCGCATCCGGCCCGCGCCGGAGCTCGAGCTCGAGGGCCGCGACAACGACGCGATCCTCAAGGGCTTGCTCGAGAAGATCGACGCTCCCAGGCAATAGGCCGCTTGCCGCTTCCTTCTCGCATCCTCCTCTGGCTGCTCGCCGCGCTCGGTGCTTTCGGCATCGCCGCATCCCTTTTCCCGGACTTTCAGGCCCAATGGGCCGTGGCGGCGGCCGGCCTTGCCATCGCCGCGATCGCCGACCTGGCCGCCGGCCTTCGCCTCGCTGCGCCCGAGGTGGCTCGCCTCCTGCCGGGGACGCTTGCGCTCGGCGTGCCGCTGCAGGTGCGTCTGCGCGTACGCAACGCCTCGCGCGCCGCGCTGGCGGCCGAAATCCACGACCACTACCCAAACAGCTTCGAATGCCGCGGTCTGCCACGCCGTGTTGCGCTCGCGCCGCAGCAATGGGCCGAGCTGACCTATGAAGCGCGGCCGCTCTCGCGCGGCGAATTTTCCTTCGCTTCGGCGGAGCTGCGTCTTCTTTCACCGTTGCGCCTTTGGCAGGTGGCGCGCCGCGCGGGTGGGCCGAGCGGGGTGCGCGTCTACCCGAACTTCCGCGCGCTGGCGGGCTACACGCTGCTTGCCACCGACAACCGCCTGTCGCAGATCGGCGTGCTGCAGGTCCGCCGCCGCGGCGAAGGCCTGGAGTTCCACCAGCTGCGCGAGTACCGCCACGGCGACGCGCCGCGGGCGATCGACTGGAAGGCGACCGCGCGCTCGGGAAAGCTCATCGCCCGGGAATACGAGGAGGAAAAGGACCAGCGGGTGCTGCTCGTCGTCGACTGCGGGCGCCGCATGGCCGCCAAGGATGGAGAGCTCTCGCATTTCGACCACACCCTGAACGCGGCGCTGCTGCTCGCGCACGTGGCGCTGCGCCAGGGCGACGCGGTCGGGATGATCACGATGGGCGGCGTCAGCCGCTATTGCGAGCCGCGCAAGTCCATCGTGGCGCTGCATGCCCTCCTCAACCACGCCTACGACATCGAGCCAACGCTCGCCATGCCGGACTACGAGCTCGCCGCGGGCCAGGTGATGCTGCGCATGCGCCGGCGCGCGCTGGTCATCATCCTCACCAATCTGCGCGATGAGGACGACGAAACGCTCCTCCCGGCGCTCAGGCTGCTGCGCTCGCGCCACCTTGTCGTCCTCGCCTCGCTGCGCGAGGCGATCCTCTCGCGCGCGCTCACCGCGCGCGTCGACACCTTCGACCGGGCGGTGACCCACGCCGCGGCGGCCGACTACCTGGAAAGCCGAGACCGGGTCTTCAGGCGCATCGAGAACGCCGGGGCCATCACCCTGGATATCGAGCCCGAGCGGCTGCCAATCGCGCTCGTCAACCGCTATCTGGGGCTCAAGCGGGAAGGCCGCCTTTAGAAAGAAACCTGTATAATCCGCGCCTTCGCAAGAAGGCCGCGCCCATGAAATCAGCCATCCACCCAGAATACAAGGCGGTGATCTTTCTCGACACCAGCTCGAACCACGGCTTCCTCACGCGCTCGACGATCGACACCAAGGGCCGCGAGACGATGAAATGGGAAGACGGAAAAGAGTACCCGGTCGTGAAGGTCGAGGTGTCGTCGGAGTCGCACTCGTACTACACCGGCAAGCAGAAGATCGTCGATACGGCCGGCCGCGTCGAGAAGTTCAAGCGCCGTTACACGAAGAAGACCGCGAAATAACAAAATAGGAGAAGACCCTGAAGGGGTCTTCGGGGGCAATGCCGCCCCGTTTCAACCTCACCTCGCCGGCGCTTCTCGTGGCGCTGGCCGCCGTATTCATCGTGCCCGGGCTGCCCGGGCACGATCTCTGGAAGTCGCAGGACGCGATCTCGCTCGGCATCGCCCACGACATGGCCCTGCGTGGCCATCTGCTCGTGCCGCACGTCGCCGGCATGGCGTGGCTGGAGGACGGCCCGCTCTACCCTTGGGTGGCGCTGCTCTTCGGCGTGCTGCTGCACACCGCGATGGAGTTTCACGCAGCAGCGCGCCTCGCGAGCGGGCTTTTCCTCGCCGCCGCCTTCGTGCTCATCTATCGCGCCGGTCGGGACTGGACCGGGAACGAGCCCGACCGGCCGACCGCCGGCGCCGCCGCGACGCTCATCCTGTTGGGCAGCGTCGGGCTGATGGTGCGCGCCCACGAGGCGACGCCGCTCCTCGCCGCCCTAGCAGCCATCTGTGGCGCGTTCGCGGCGCTGCCCCAGGCGGCGGCGTACCCGTTGCGGGCCGGAGCGGCCTTCGGCGCCGCGCTCGGCCTCGCGTTTCTCGCCGGCAGCTGGATCGCCCCCCTTGCCGTCCTCGTCGCGGCGTCGGCCGCCCACGCCGTCTGCGCATCCCTGCGTACACGCGCCGCCATGCCGTTCCTCGGCTCGGCACTTGCATGCGCCGGGCTCGTATCGCTCAGCTGGCCGGTCGCCCTCGCCGTCCGGTCGCCCGAGGCGTTCGTGGAATGGTCGACCTATCTCGTTTACGTGCACGGCGGCATCTCGGAGAACGCGCGACATCTGATCGCCAACGGCAGCTGGTTCACCTGGCCGGCGTGGCCGCTCGCGCTCTGGTCGGCGTGGTCGCTGCGCCGGCGCTGGAATGAGCCACGGCTTTTCGTGCCCGGTGCGAGCCTGCTGGTCATGGTGGTGCTGCAGATCGCGTGGGGCGTGCCGGAGGACGAGAGCCTCCTTCTGCTGCTAGCGCCGCTCGCGCTGCTCGCCGTGCCCGGCCTCTTCACGCTGCGGCGCGGTGCGGTTGCCGCGCTCGACTGGTTCGGCGTGCTCGCCTTCGGCTTCTTCGCCGCGCTCCTCTGGCTCGGCTACTCGGCGCTGACGCTCGGCATTCCAGGACCGGTGGCGCGCAATCTCGCGCGCATTGCGCCAGGCTTCAACGCGAACGTCCACGTGCTCGCGCTGGTCCTCGCCGTGGCGCTCGCCGCCGCCTGGATTTACCTCGTCTTCTTCACGCCGTTCAATCCCATGCGCGGCGTCGCGCGCTGGGCCGGCGGCATCGTGCTCCTGTGGGGGACCTTCGCGTTACTGCTCATGCCATGGGTCGACTATCAGCGCAGCTATCGCTCGGTGGCGCTGCAACTGAAGATCCTCATTCCCGAGGCCACGACCTGCGTCGCCGAGCGCTCGCTCGGCATATCGCAGGCCGCCGCGCTGGACTACCATGGCGGAATCCGCACGCAGCCGTTCGACCTGCAGAATCCGCAGGCTTGCCCGCTGCTCATCGTGCAAGGCCGGCCGCAGCGCGAAGACAAGCCGCCCATGGCGGGCCGGCGCGGCTGGATCAAGCTGGCCGATGTCGGCCGGCCGGGCGACCGTTCCGAGCGCTACCGGCTCTATCGACTGGGAAAGTGAATTTGAACACCACGCCGCCCACCGCCTGTCCCGCGTGGGCTCACCTCGCGGCCCACGCCGAGGGCTGGCGCAGCCTTCACCTGCGCGACATCTTCGCGCACGACGTGACCCGCGCCGGGAATTTCGTGGCCGAGACGCCGGGCGTTCGCTACGACTATTCGCGCCAGCGCATCGGCGCCCTCACCTTGCGCCTGCTTTCCCGCCTTGCCGAGGAACGCGGCTTCGCCGAATGGCGCGCGGCGTTGCTCTCCGGCCGCGTGGTCAATTCCACCGAGAATCGCGCCGCCTGGCACACCGCGTTACGCGTCGTGACTCCGCCCACCGAGGTCGGCCAGACGTTGGCGCACATGCGCTCCCTGGCCGAGCGAGCGCGCGGGACTTTCAAGCGGGTCGTCAATCTGGGCACCGGCGGCTCCGACCTCGGACCGCGCCTGCTTGCGGACGCGCTTTCCGACGGCGCGCTGGACGTGCGCTTCGCCGCCAATGTCGACCCACGCGACTTTGCGCGGGCCGTAGAAGGGGCTCGGCCGGAAGAGACGCTCTTCGTCATCGCCTCCAAGACCTTCACGACGCAGGAAACGATGGCGAATGCCCGGCGCGCTCGCGACTGGGGCGGGCGGCATTTCTACGCCGTGACGTCGAATGTGCCCCGGGCAAGCGAATTCGGCGCGAGCGAGGTCCTGCCGATGTGGGACTGGGTCGGCGGACGCTATTCGGTCTGGTCCGCGGTGGGCTTCGCCGCGATGTGCGCGATCGGCGTCGATGCCTTCCAGGACTTCCTGGAAGGGGGAAGGGAAATCGACGAGCACTTCGCCACCGCTCCGCTCGAGAAGAACCTGCCCGTACTGATGGCGCTCTGCGGCGTTTGGAACACCGACTTCCTCGGCTGCGCGACGCACGCGGTGCTGCCTTACTCCAACGCATTGCGCCTGCTGCCGGCTTACCTGCAGCAGCTCGAAATGGAGT
>DASQYN010000298.1:0-9416 GCA_035639215.1 Burkholderiales bacterium | reverse complement strand
AGCCGGCAAGAAGGACGAAAAGCAGCGAGAGGCGCTTCATGCCGCCACCGCGGTAAGTGTCTGCCGCTCGGCGTCGATCATCTTGCCGAGCGTCCTGCGGAAATGCGCGAGTGGCGCATCGGCGACGATGCCGTTCATCTTGAACGACGGATCGGCATCGAGCACCTCCTGCTGTCCCTCGATGATGAACTTGTCCTCGAGGAAACCCTCGATCATCGACTTGTTGAGGGAGAGCGCGATGTTGGGGTCCTGCAGGTCGTAGTCGTGCAGATAGTCCCAGAAGAAGTGCGTCGAGCGCTTCGTCTCCGGAGTGAAGAACTGGCAGTTGCGGTACTGCTTGGCGCCCTGGAGGTGGCCCTTCTCCGCGCCCGCGCCGGCAGGCGAGAAAAGCGTCTCCATGAAGAATATTCCCGGCACGTACATGCGCGCGATGTTGCGCCGGTCCACTTTCCCAGCGCTTCTGTCGACTTTCCGGTGAAACGGCGGAGCGTCGGCGTCCATGTGCCAGCGCTCGACGCGGAAGCCGTCCTCGAGGCGCTCGATCGCGGTGGGCTTGGACTTGTACGCGTACTCCTCGGAGCCGCCGAGCGTCTTGGTGTGCACGAAGGCGAGGTGCGCGAAGTCCGACAGGTTGTCGACGATGAGGAGGTAGTTCGCCTTGTAATGCATGTAGTCGGGCTTGCCGCGCCAGCTCGGGTCGCGAAGGTACGGGAAGTCGAGGATCTTCGCCGGGTCGGCCTGCGCCGGATCGCCCATCCAGATCCAGACGAGGTGGTCGCGCTCGACCACGGGATAGCTGCGTACGCCGAGCTTGGGCGGAATATTGTCCTGTCCGGGGATCTGCACGCACCTGCCGCTCGGGTCGAACTTCAGCCCGTGGTACATGCAGCGTACGCAGTCGCCCTCGCGCCTGCCGTTGGAGAGCTTGGCGCCGCGGTGCGCGCAGCGATTGTCGAGCGCCACCACGCGGCCGCTGTCGCCCTTGTAGAGCACGACCGGCTTCTCGAGCAGGGTGCGCTCGAGCAGCTTTCCGTCGATCAGCTCGAAGTCCCATGCCGCGACGTACCACGTGTTCATGAGAAAAGCCTGCGCTTCAGGTCCCGGGCTCATCGCGCCTCCTGTGCTCTACCCCGTCATTCTAGCGGTCTGGCCGAAATACAGCGTATGCCCGTCCGGATCGCACAGCGCGATCTCGCGGGTTCCCCAGGGCGTGTCGTGCGCTTCCCTGAGCAGCCGCGCGCCGCGCTCCTTCAGCTCGCTCGCCGCGCGGTCGATCCCGTCGACGTCGAAATAGAGATGCAGATGGTCGCCGTCGCGCACGAAGGCGATGGACGGATCCGCATCGTCCACTCGCTTGAGGTGGAACACCTGGCCGCCGGCTCGCACGCCGGCGTAGAAGTCCCGGTAGCGGAAGTCGAGCTCGAAGCCGAGGGTCTCCACATAGAAACGGATCGCCCGCTCGAGGTCGGTCGTGCGAAGCTGGGGAACGACGCCGGTGACCTTCACGCAACGGCCTTGTTCTGCGTACCCTCGCCCGGCGTGATGAAGAGCATTTTCGTCGGCACCGAGGTGTGCGCGGTATGCCAGGTGCCCTTCGGCACGATCACATAGGAGCCGGGCACGCTGAGCTCGGCGACGTGGCCGCGTCCTTCGAACTCGAAGCTCGCCCGCCCCGAGAGCAGGCAGACGATCTCGTCGCCGGCGGGGTGCATCTCCCAGGTGTCCCAGTCGGAATCGAAGCTGAAGCACGACACGAGCACGCGGCCGCTGAAGCCCTCGAAGTCGCGGTCGAGCTCTTGCCAGATCGTCGGCGTCACGGGCACCGGCGCCGCCGACTGGTCGGGCTGCAGCACCACGAAGGTCGAGGCGAGGTCGAGCGGCTTCATCGCTCTTCCCGCACGAAGTCGTACCGGCCCACGCCCTGCACCAGCAGGAAGCGGCACGGCGAGCGGCCGGGGTTCGAGACGTGGTGCGCCGCTGGCGGCGACACCTTGGCCGATTGCCCGATGCGTACCTCGTGGCTTGCCGGCGGCTCGCGCGTCTCGATCAGCACGATGCCCTCGAGGCCGAAGTAGGTGTCGGCGACCTCGCTGTGGTGGTGCCAGGGAATCGCCTCTCCGGGATCGAGCGTGTACTCGCGCACCAGCACGTCGGCGCCCTTCGCGACGACGTGGATGTCGCGCACCTTGTACGGCTGCGGCTTCGTCATAGGATCTCCTTCATAGAGGCAGCACCTCCTTGATGCGGGCACGAACCGATGATCCGGAGATTCTCAGCTCGCCGAGCGCCACCGGCAACGTGAAGCGGCGCGGCCCGGCGCTGCCGGGATTCACATAGAGCACGCCCTCGCGCTCCTCAATTCTGGGCTTGTGGGAGTGTCCCGAGACGACGACACGGCATCCTCCGCCCGCCCATTCCTTAAGGTCATGCACCACTCCGATGGACACCTTTCCTATCCGCAGCGTTGCGGAATGGGGCAACCGCCTCGCCCACGCCCCATGGTCGTTATTCCCGCCCACCGCCGTGACCGGCGCGATGGCGCGCAGCGCCTCGAGGATCGCCGGATCGCCGATGTCGCCGCCGTGGATGATGTGATCGGCGCCGCGCAGCAGTGCGAGCGCCTCGGGGCGAAGCAGCCCGTGCCTGTCTGAGATGAGGCCGACGCGCGCCACGCTCTCAGCTTAGCTCGACGCATGGGTCGCGCGATGGATACGAGGCAGGACCTCGTTCGCTGCGAGCTCCATCGAGCGTCGCGCGAGCGCCGGGTCGGCCCAGTCGTGACCGGTATAGAGCAGCGTGCCGAAGGGTCCGACCTGCTCCCGAAATTCGAGGATCCGCTCCGCGACACTCGACGGCGTCCCGGCGATCACCAGGCGCTCCACGCAGCGCATCGTCGAAAGCTGCGAATCCGGCTGGCCGGGAAAATCGCGCATCACGTCGAGCGCGCCGGCCTTCGCGAGCTTGGTCCTCATGAAGTGGAAGTAGAACGCATAGGGCCCGTCCTCGCGATGCGCATAGCGGCGCGCCGTGGCTTCGTCATCGGCGACGAAGATGCTGCGCGCCACGCGCCATCCGCAAGCATCGGGCGAGAGGCCCGCCGAGCGCCGGCCTTCCAGATAGCTCTGCAGATGAGCCTCGACGACATACGCGCCCACGTAGCTCGCCGAGATGCCGGTCCAGCCGCGCGCGCCTGCGGCGCGCGGTCCGCCGGCGTCGCGCCGGATCGAGGTGATTGCGATCGGCGGATGCGGTCGTTGCTGCGGACGGATCGCGACGCCGAGCCCGATGCCCGGATCGAAAGAGCGCTCGGTCGTGGTCCGGTAGAACTCACCTTCGATCCGGTACGGCGGCGCTTCGCGCCAGAGCCGGCACATGTGATCTAGCGCCTCCTCGCTCTTGCGCCTGCGGTCCGAGCCGAGATCGCCAATGGCTTCCGCGTCGGCCGCGACGCCCGGCCCGACGCCCAGCACGAGGCGGCCTTGCACGAGGTGGTCGACCATCGCGACCTGCGCGGCCGCCATCGCCGGGTGGTAGTTCGCGAGCGGAAGCACGCCGGTGCCGAAAGTAATCGACGGACAGGCATCGGCGAGGCTCGCGATGAAGGCGAGGCTCGAGGGAATCGTCTCGGCAGAGTCGACGAGGTGTTCGCCGATGAACGCTTCGCGATAGCCCAGGCGGTCGGCGAGCACGACCGCTTCGCGGTCCTCCCGCAGAACCTCCGCATAGGGTCGCGTCGGCGGGTGGACGGGCTGGATGAAGAATCCGAGCTTGAGCGAGTTGTGCATGGCGGGTCTCCGGGTTGGCCCGCGGCGCCGGAGGAGACCCTGAAACGACAAGCCCCCGCCGGCTCGCCGACAGGGGCTTGGGGGAAGAGCGGTTCCAAGCGCTAGCCGGCGTGGTCCTCCCGGACAACGACTACGACAGCGCTACGCTGAACGGCTCTCATGGGTGCACCCTATCACATTGCCGCAGCCACGCGAAAACCTCGGCGGCGTTCCGATCGGGCGGAAAGACCGGATAGAACACCTTACGGATCTTCCCGTCTTCGGCGATGAGCGAGAGCCGCTTGTACAGCTCCATGCCCGCCACCTGGAAAGTGGGCAACCGCAGCAACTGCTTCAACCGGTGCTCGCTGTCGCTTAGCAGATCGAAGGGCAGGTGCAGCCGGTCCCGCGCTTCCTTCTGGTAGTCCGTGGCTTGCGTACTCAAGCCGAAGACTGCCGTTTTCAGCGATCTCAGCTCGGCGTAATGGTCGCGAAAGGCGCAGGACTGCGGCGTGCAGCCGCGCGCGCCGGGTATGCGACCCCACCCTTCGGGCACGGGCACGCCGGGACGCGCTGTCATCGGGTACACATAGATCACGACGCGACCGGCAATGGCGCCGATGTTGACCATCGTACCGTCGGTCGCGCGGAGGGCGAGGTCGGGCAGGCTCATGCCCTGCAGGTGAGACGCAGCGCCGTCGTCGATGGGGCGCGGCAAGCCTTTCGGGAGCTCGGTTAGCGGTCTGCGTACCGTCACTTCGTGGCCGCAGCGACGAGGCACTCACCCGGCACCTCGAACCCGCCCGGCGATTCGAAACTGCGCATCGAGCCCTCGATTTCGCTCCACACCGACTCGCGTTCTCGAGGGGTGAGGTGAGCCATCATGGCATTGAATGCACCGAAGGCCTCCCGGGCGACCCGCACGTATTCCGCCGCACTGATCGTTCTGTGGGGCACCGGCACGGCGTGAACCTCGGGGTGGGCAAATCCGGCCTGCCTGAAGACGCCTTCGAGCACCCCGGGGCCGCCGAGGCTGAACGGTCCGGGTTGCCCCGGAACGGGAGGCGGGAGTTCCGCGCGCCGGCGGATGATGGAAGCCGGCATGGCCCCCCAACTGTTTCGCTCGGGCGTGGAGAACACCACGACGGCGACCCGGCCGCCCGCTTTCAGAGCGCGGCGCCACTCGCGCAGCGCGGTCACGGGGTGCGGCATATACATGAGACCGAGCCGACACAGCACCGCATCGAAGGAAGCGTCAGGGAGATCGAGCTTCTCCCCGTCCATGACGCGGGCCTCGATCTGTTCGAATCCCCGTTCGCGAGCGACTTCGAGCGCATGCTCGACGATCCCTTCCGAGATGTCGGTCGCCAGCACGTAGCCGCCAGCGCCAACTCGTTCGGCGGCGCTGACTGCCGGTTCACCCGCCCCGGCGGCGATGTCCAGGATGCGCTGCCCTGGCTGAATCCTGGCCAGGTCGAGCATCCGGCGGGTGGCTTCGCCATACCAACGATCGAGAATGGGATTCCAGCGTCGCCATGCCGCGCCGTCCTTGTTCCATTGCTCGCGCTGCGCGTTCTTGTACTTCGCTGCGTCGAACAAGGGCTGCTGTTCGGCCACTAGAACGCGAAGGTGAAGCTCACCTCGGGATAGGTGCTCTCGCACTTGCGGTACGTCCAGGTCTCGCAGTCGAGGTAGGACTCGTAGACGGCCCCGACGCCGATGTAGGCGTTGCGTCCGGCCTGAAAATAGATGCCGGCGCGCGCGCCGACCGAATCGAGGTCCTTGCGGTCCTCGATCGAGGTGCGCCGGTAGAAGCCGCCGAGGTAGGGCTTCGCGGCGCCCATCCGGTAGAACACGTACTGCACCGAAGGCGTGATCTTGGTGATGTGCGGATCGGCGCCGGTCCACGTCTCGAAGGAAAGACCGAGGCCGAGCCCGTCGAGCGCGTAGTAGGTGAGCCCCGCACCGAGCACCAGATAGCTTTCGTCGAACGCGGAGCCGGCGCCGCCGGTGATGAAAAGGTGCGTGCGGCCCTGGCCGAAGACCCCGGCCGCCTGCTGCGCGGCGGCGGGCAGCGCGAATGCGCAAGCGAGGACGGCGAGGGCGAGGCGCAGCTTCGCGATCATTGGCGCCGCCATTGTACGAGCCCTTCGGGCGGTATGCGCGCCGCCTCGCGCGCCGTCGCCGTGTACTGCAGCCGGTACGTTCCGGGGGCGATGCCCGGCGCGGCGCCGAGCCATTCGAGCGCCTCGGGACGCAGGTGCTCGGACGCCGTCCTGCCCAGGACGTCGGCTTCGTAGGCGGTGGCAAGGAGCAGCCATGGCATCGCCGCGTCGCGGCCGCGCAGCGCCTGCTCGCTCGTCATCGGCGGCGGCGCACCGGGACGGAAGAGGTGCACGCTCGCCATTCCCCGCTGCGCGGCGAGCGCGGGCAGCACCTCGCGCCCAAGGCGCTCGCGCAGGCCCGCTTCCTCGCCTTCGCGCGGCGTGAAGCGCACCGAAAGCGCCGCGTGGCCCAGGCCGAGCCCCGAGCTCGCGACGAGCTCGCAGAACCCGCGGATCATGTGCCGGTAGCGGCTCATCATCTCGGTGGTCCACGGCGTCGGCGCGTTCAGGCGCTCGAGATAGGCCGGCGACGCGCCGACGTCGGTGCCCGAAAGCTCATAGATCACCAGGGTCCTCGGCGTGCCGGCCTTCGCCACCCAGCGCGTAGCACGCAGGAACCCCGGGATCGACAGCCGCTCGTGCATGTGCTCGCGGGTGTGCCACTCGTCGTGCTCGGCGTTGTCGCCCGCGATGTCGAAGAAGAGGACCATCGCGGCGTCGCTGTACAGGGCCATGCGCGTATTATCGGCCGCTGGCATGAAGTTCTGTCCCTAGAATGGCGGCCTTCATCGAGCGCGCGCGGGAGGACGAGCGCGAGGTCCTCTACCTCGCCGGCGCCTGGCGCCTTTACAACGTGCCGGCGATCGCCGACGCCCTGCGCGGCCTGCCGCTCGAGCCCTGCCCGTTCGTCGTCGACGGCAGCCGGCTCGAATCACTCGACACCGCCGCGGCCTTCACGCTGCTCGCGCACCTCGCGGCGCTCGGCTGCCGACCGTCCATGGTGAACGCGCGCGGCTTCGACGCGCCGCAGGAGCGGTTGCTCGCCCTGGTGCGCGAGCGCATGGCGGCGCCGCCGGCCGGCGCCCGCTCGATGCACCTCGGCCTCGTGCAGCGCGTCGGGCATGCGGCGCTGGAGGTCGCGACGCAGCTGAAGGTCCATACGGCGTTCGTCGGCACGGTCGCCGTCGAGATCCTGGCGCTCGCGCGCCGGCCGAGCCTTTTCCGGCCGCGCGAGACGGTGGCCCAGTTCGAGAGCGCCTGCCTCGACGCCATCCCGATCGTCGCGCTCGTGAACTTCCTGATCGGCGTGGTGCTCGCCTACGTGCTCGGCATGCAGGCACAGCGCTACGGCGCCAACCTGTTCGTCGCCGACGGCATCGCGCTCGCCGTCTGCCGCGAGCTCTCGCCGATCCTCGGCTCGGTGCTCGTCGCCGGGCGCTCCGGGGCCGCCTTCACCGCGCAGATCGGCACCATGAAGGTCGAGGAGGAGATCGACGCCATCATCACGCTCGGGCTCTCGCCGATGCAGGTGCTGGTGCTGCCGCGGCTCGCGGCGCTCCTCGTCGGGCTGCCGCTGCTCGTCTTCGTCGGCGACGTGGCGGGCCTCACCGGCGGCATGCTGATCGGCGCCTGGCAGCTCGACATCGCGCCCGAGGTGTTCATCGACCGGGTGCACGGCGTGCTCGAGATGCGCCATTTCGTCATCGGCCTCGCCAAGGCGCCGGTGTTCGCGGCGTTCATCGCCCTCATCGCCTGCCGAATGGGCCTCGCGGTGGCGCGCGACGCGCGCAGCGTCGGCCGCAACACCACGTCGACCGTCGTGCAGTGCGGCGTCTGGGTGATCGTGCTCGACGCGCTCTTCGCCGTGCTTTTCCAGCACATGGACCTCTGAATGGAGACGGTGCTCAGGGTCGAGTCGATCGTCACGCGCTTCGGCGCGCAGCTCGTGCACGCGGGCGTGAGCTTCGAACTGCGCCGCGGCGAAGTGGTAGCGCTGATCGGCGGCAGCGGCAGCGGCAAGTCGGTGCTGCTGCGCGAGATCATCGGCCTGCAGCGCCCGAGCGCCGGGCGTATCGAGCTGTTCGGCGTCGACGTCTGGGCGGCGGGCGCCGCGCAGCTGAACGCGCTGCGCCGCCGCTTCGGCGTGCTGTTCCAGGACGGCGCGCTCTTCTCCTCGCTCACGGTCGCGGAGAACGTGGCCGTGCCCTTCCGCGAGAATACCGCCCTGCCGATGGAGCTCGTCTCGCCGCTGGTTGGCCTCAAGGTGGCGCTCGCCGGCCTGCCCGCCGACGCGTGCGCGAAGTCGCCGGCGCAGCTGTCGGGCGGCATGCGCAAGCGCGCGGCGCTGGCCCGGGCCCTCGCGCTCGAGCCCGAGATCCTGTTCCTCGACGAGCCGACCTCGGGACTCGACCCGGTTGGGGCGCGCGAGTTCGAGCGGCTGGTGCGCGTGCTCGCCGAAGGCCTCGGCCTCACCGTGTTCGTGGTCACGCACGACATCGACCTCCTCCTCTCGATCGCCGACCGGGCGATCGCCCTCGCCGGCGGCGAGGTGATCGCCGACGGCCCGGTGGCCGCAGTCCGCGAGGCGCCGGATCCGTGGCTGCGCGAATACTTCGCGGCGGCGCGCGCCTGATGGAACCGGAAGCGAAATACACGCTGGTCGGCGGCGCGGTGCTGATCCTGCTTGCGCTCGTCGCCGGGGCGGTGGTGTGGCTGAGGAGCAGCGGCGAAGGCGCCAACGCGCATCGCTTCAAGGTCTACTTCGAGCACCAGTCGCTCGAAGGGCTCGAGCCACGCAGCAGCGTGACGATGCGCGGCATCCGCGTCGGCTCGGTCACCGGCTTTCGCTTCTCCTCGCGTCGTCCCGGCGTCGTCGAGGTGTTCATCGCCGTAGAGCCGAGCACGCCGGTGCGCGAGAGCACCCGCGCGACGGTCGACCGCAACATCGTCACCGGCATCGCCAACGTCCGCCTCAACAACACCAACGAGAAGGCGCCGCTGCTCGTCCGCGCGGCGGGCGACGAGCCCTACCCGGTGATCGCCGAAGGCGAGTCGCCGACCGAGCGAGTGGCCGAGACGCTGAGCCAGCTCGCCGAGCAGGGCGCCGAGGCGCTGGAGCGGATCCAGGACACGCTGTCGCACAAGAACCGCGCCGCGCTCGTCGAGACGCTGGCCAATCTGCAGCGGGTCACGGCCAAGGCCGAGGGCACGCTCGCGAGGATGGATGCGACCGCGACGTCGCTCGGCGGCGCCGCCGACGAGGTGCGCAAGCTCGCCGGCTCGGTCGCGGCCGACGCGCACAGCCTTGCCGAGCGCTACGACCGGCTCGGCGCCGACGCGAGCGTCTCGGTGCGCGAGATGGGCGAGGCGGCGCGCAAGCTGAGCGTGGAGGTCGAGCGCCTCACGCAGCGCGCCGACGCGCTGCTCGCCAACGGCAACGAGGAGCTGCGCAGCACCTCGCAGGCCGTGCGCTCGGCGGCCGACTCGGCGAGCTCCGCCGCGGATTCGGTCGGCGCGGCGGCGCACCGGCTGCGCGATCCGCGGCAGG
>DASQYN010000297.1:0-2849 GCA_035639215.1 Burkholderiales bacterium | reverse complement strand
CTCGAATATTGCGCGCGCCCGCGGCCCGGCGAGCACCTCGAGGAGTGCCCGCGCGCTCGCTTTCGCGCCCTTCACCTCGGCGACCGGATACACGATCGGCGGATGGCTGTCGGGCGGGAACGTGCCGGCGACCATCACCTTGGGCTCGGCATTGGCGTCGGTCTGGTAGACGACGCCGAGCGGGGTCTCGCCGCGGGCGACAAGCGCCAGCGCCGCGCGCACATTGTCCGCCGCGGCTACGCGGCCCGCCACCTGATCCCACACGCCCAAGCGCTCGAAGGCCGCTTTTGCGTACTTGCCCGCCGGCACGCTGTCCGGATTGGCGAGCGCGATCCTGCCGTTCTTCAGCGCCGCAGAAATGGCGAAGTGGGGCGCCGGCTGCAGCTTGATCGGCTGACTGGCCGGGGCGATGAGCACCAGCCGGTTGCCGAGGAGATTGCGGCGCGTGCCCGGCATGAGCAAGCCCTTCTGCTCGAGGTAATCCATCCAGTCGAGGTCGGCCGAGATAAACACGTCCGCCGGTGCGCCGTTCTCGATCTGCCGGGCGAGCGACGAGCTCGCACCGTACGAGACGATCGGCTTCGCGGGCTGCAGCGCCGCGACTTCGTCGAGCGCGTTCTTCAGGCTCGCCGCGGCGAAAACGAGCAGTCGATCCTGCGCCTGCGCGGCCGCTGCCGCGAAAAGCGCCAGCGCCAGGAGGATGCGCGTCACTGCCCTGCCGGCTTAGCGGGGCCTGGCTCGCTCGCCCGAGCGTGCATTGCCCGTGCCCGCAGCGCCGAGGACTTCATTCACCTCGAATATCCTCCCGCTGATCGCATCGCCGTAGCCGGGTAGCGCCGCGAGCAGCTCGCGGAATACCTCGCTGCGCAGGATGGCTAGTAGCTGTGCGCCCCGGTCGTCGCGCAGCGCTCTGCGCTCTGCGGCGAGGTAATAGCGCTCCGTGAGCAGCGGGACGTAGTGCAAGCCGTATTGCGCCGCCGCCGCGCGGATCCCGTAGCCGGCATCCGCGCCGCCGCCCGCGACAGTGGCGGCCACCGCAAGATGGGTGAACTCCTCGGTCTCGTAGCCGCGGATCGCCGCCGTGTCGATGCCGGCGCCGCGCAGCAGCTCATCGAACTCGATACGGCTTCCCGAGCCGCGCTGGCGATTGACGATGCGCACGTCGCGGCGCAGGAGGTCGGCGAGGCTCTCGATGCGCTTGGGATTGCCGCGCGCCGCCATCAGGCCCTGCGTGCGCGTCGCCACGCCGACGAGGGCGTGGCGGCGCCGGTCGAGGTGCCGGCGGAACAGACGCGCCGCCGATTGCTCCAGCCCCTCGGCCACATGGAAGCCGGCGAATCTGCACGCGCCGCTCGACAGCGCCGCGAGGCTCTCGATGCTCCCCTGGAAGCGCAGGTCGAGCTTGAGGCCGTCACGCTGGGCGAGGCGATCGCGCAGCGCTGCGAGCGCGAGATCGTGGCTCGCGCAGACCGCCAGCCGCCCGGCTGCCGGCGCTGCCTCGTGCAGCACTCGTTCGATCTCCTGGCGCACGCTCTCGAGCTCGGGCGTGAGCCGCGCGCGCACCAGCTGCTCGGCCCACAGCAGCTGCTCGCCGAACTCGGTCAGCGCCGCGCCCCGGCCGCGCTGCATAGCGACGAGCGGCTTGCCGAACACCTTGCCCCACTTCCCGACCAGCCCCCAGACATGGCGATAGGACAGAGCGAGGCGACGCGCTGCCGCTGCCAGCGAGCCGGTTTCGTGCAGGGCGTGGAGCGCGCGAAACAGCGCCGGATCGAGCGCGAGGGCGCGGCCCGGGCGCGGCTGCCACTCATAACGTAGCGTGAGCCTGATCATGGCCAAGGGCGAGTCTACGCGATGCCGGGATATGCATGCCGGTTCATATTTGGCCGGCGCGGCATAGCGTCTACGATGCGCCCCTCCGGACGATGAGGATAGCCATGACGAAGCTGTTGACCACGCTGCTCGCTGCGCTCGCCGCGACCGCGACATCGGCGTTGCCGGCGGCCGCCGCCGCGCTCGACATCAAGATGGCCACCACCACCAGCACCGACAACTCGGGTTTGCTCCAGTACCTCTTGCCGAAGTACGAGGCGAAGTGCCGCTGCAAGGTGCGCTACACCGCCGTCGGCACGGGCAACGCCATCAGGCTCGGCGAGAACGGCGACGTCGACATGATCATGGTCCATGCGCGCGCCGCCGAGGACAAGTTCCTGAAGGAAGGCCACGGCGTGAATCGCCGCGACCTGATGTACAACGACTTCGTCATCGTCGGCCCGCATTCCGACCCGGCCGGCATCCGCGGCATGAAGGACCTCGACGCCGCGCTGAAGAAGATCAAATCCGCCAACGCCACCTTCGTATCGCGAGGCGACGATTCCGGGACCAACAAGAAGGAGCTGGAGCTGTGGAAAGAGGCCGGCGTCGACCCGAAGGGGCCGCACTATCTGTCCATCGGCCAGGGCATGGGCCAGACGCTGACGCTGACCGCTGAAAAGCAAGGCTACACGCTCACCGATCGCGCGACGTACGCGACCTACAAGGACAAGACCGGCCTGGAGATTATGGTCGAAGGCGCGAAGAACCTGCTCAACCCCTACGGCGTGATCGCCGTCAACCCGAAGAAATACCCGAGCATCAACTACCAGGGCGCAATGCACTTCATCGACTGGCTGACCTCCGACGAGGGCCAGCAGGCGATCGCGTCGTACCAGCCAAAAGGTGCGCAGCTCTTCTTCCCCGACTACAGGAAGAAGTGAACCTGCTCGAGCCGACGCGGCGCGCCTTCGAGCTGCTGCTGGAAGGCGACCCGCGGCTCCTCGAGGCGATCTGGCTGTCCTTCTGGACTTCGG
>DASQYN010000296.1:0-8812 GCA_035639215.1 Burkholderiales bacterium | reverse complement strand
CTGGGCGTATCCGCCAACTGGGAATACGCGGACACGGAAGGCCGGAAGGGCGGCTACTTCACGATGGACGCTCACATGTCGCGCGCCGTCACGGAGGTCTTCGTGCGGCTCTATGAGCAGGGGCTGATCTATCGCGCGAAGCGCCTCGTCAACTGGGACCCGGTGCTGCACACCGTGGTGTCCGATCTGGAAGTCGACAGCGAGGAGGAAGACGGCCGGCTCTGGGAGATCGTCTATCCCGGCGAGGGCTTCAGCGTTACCGTAGCCACTACGCGCCCGGAGACGATGCTCGGTGACGTGGCAGTAGCGGTGAATCCCCGGGACGAGCGCTATCGCACCCTGGTCGGACGAAAGGTCGAGCTGCCGCTCACCGGAAGGAGCATCCCGGTCATCGCCGACGATTACGTCGATCCCGAGTTCGGCAGCGGCTGCGTGAAGATTACGCCGGCGCACGACTTCAACGACTACCAGGTCGGAGCGCGCCACGGACTGGAACCGGTCAACATCTTCACTCCGGACGCCAGCGTCAACGACAATGCGCCGCCGGCCTATCGCGGGCTCGAGCGCTTCGCGGCGCGCAAGACGATCTTGGCCGACCTGAAGGCGGCGGGCCTGCTGGTTTCGGAAAAGGCCTACAAGCTGCGCGTGCCCCGCTCGGGCCGCAGCGGCGCCGTCGTCGAGCCCATGCTGACCGACCAGTGGTTCGTGAAGATGGAGTCGCTCGCAAGAGACGGGCTGGAAGCGGTCGCGAGCGGCGCCGTGCGCTTCGTCCCCGAGCACTGGACGGCCACCTACAACCACTGGCTGAAGAACATCATCGACTGGCCGATCTCGCGCCAGCTCTGGTGGGGACACCAGATCCCGGCCTGGTACGACGACGCGGGAAACATCACCGTCGCTCGCAGCGAGGACGAAGCGTCGCAAAAGGCGAAGGGCAAGCCGCTGCGCCGCGACCCGGACGTGCTCGACACCTGGTTCTCCTCGCAGCTCGTGCCGTTCAGCTCGCTCGGCTGGCCGGAGAAGACACCGGACCTCGAGACCTTCCTGCCCTCCTCGGTGCTGGTCACCGGCAACGACATCATCTTCTTCTGGGTGGCGCGCATGATCATGGCGGCGCGCCATTTCACGGGGCAGGTGCCCTTCCGCGACGTCTATATCAACGCCATCGTGCGCGATGCCGAGGGCGAGAAGATGTCGAAGTCCAAGGGCAATACCATCGATCCCCTGGATCTCATCGACGGCACGACGCTCGACGCGCTGCTCGCCAAGTCCACCGTGGGCCTCATGAAGGCCGAGCACAAGGAACGCATCGAGCGGTACGTGAAGAGCCACTACCCGAACGGCATCCCGGCGTTCGGCGCCGACGCGGTGCGCTTCACCTTCGCCTCGCTCGCGACCTTCACGATCACGCTCAACTTCGACCTCAACCGCTGCGAGGGCTACCGCAACTTCTGCAACAAGCTGTGGAACGCCACGCGCTTCGTGCTGATGAACGCCGAGGGCAAAGACTGCGGCCAGGACGAGCAGCGGCCGGTCGAGCTTTCGGTGTGGGATCGCTGGATCATCAGCACGCTGCAGCGCGCGGAAGCCGAGGTCGAAGCGGCGTTCGCCGAATACCGCTTCGACAACGCCGCTGCCGCGATCTACCGCTTCGTGTGGGACGAGTACTGCGACTGGTACGTCGAGATCGCGAAGCAGCAGCTTGCCGACGGCAACGAAGCCGGGCAGCGCGCAACCCGCCGGACGCTGGTGCGCGTGCTGGAGACGGCGCTGCGCCTCGCCCATCCGATCATTCCCTTCATCACGGAAGAGCTCTGGCAGAGCGTCGCGCCGCTCGCGGGAAAGAAGGGCGAGACGATCATGCTGCAGCCTTATCCGAAGTCGCAGCCGGAGAAGCTCGATGCCGCGGCGGAGCGGGAAGTCGCGCTCGCCAAAGAGTTCGTCAACGCGACGCGCAATCTACGCAGCGATATGAAGGTGCCGCCGAAGGACCGCATCGCCCTCTATGCGACCGGCCAGCCGAGCGCGGCAACGGTCAGCGCCACCGTCAGCCTCGCCCGAGTCGCCGAGTTCAAGGTGGTCGAGGAATTGCCGCAAAGCGACTCACCGGTGGCGGTGGTCGGGCCGCACCGCATCATGCCCTATATCGAAGTCGATCCCGCCAAGGAGCGCGAACGCCTCAGCAAGGAAGTCGCCCGCCTGAACGGCGAAATCAGCAAGGCCAGGGCGCAACTGGGCAATACATCGTTCGTCCAGCGCGCGCCCGCGGCGGTCGTGCAGCAGATGCGCGAGCGAGTCGCCGGCTTCGAGGCGACCCTGGCGAAGGTCAGCGCGCAGCTAGAGAGACTGCGCCGATAGCCTGGGCTTCCGGCCGGCTCGGCCAGGAAAACTCGAAGCTCCAGCCGTGCTGCGCTTCCAGGCGCAGGCGGAATGCCTGCTCGAGCTCGCGCGAGGGGGTCGCCACGCAGCACTCCGGAAAGCGCATGAGGAAGCTCGAGGCGACGACCGCGCACTCACCGAGCTGTGCGACGCGCGTGTGCGCGATACGGCGCGCGTGCAGCGTGATTTCGCCGTCGAGATAGGCCGGCACGCCGAACTGCCGGTAGGTGGCGACCGCGGCGGCGAGACCCCACGAGAGCCAGCGGTCGCGACGGCCGGGCGCGAACTTGAGCGGTACGACGAGCGCGAACGGATAGCGCGCCGCTTCCTCCGACCATGCGAGGAGCGGCGCGGCGGTGCGCGCCTGGAGGGCGGCGAGCGCGCGGGTCGTCGCATCGAACTCGTTCTGGCTCATGGCGCCGAGCCGGATCCAGCGTGCCGTCATCGGCAAAAAATCTTCACTTCCAAAAACCCTCCACATCAGGCACTCAGGCCTCGGTTCAGCGACCGATTATTCCATATAAGATGCGCCGGCATGGAGGCCCGCTCCGTCAACTGGCTGGTCATGGTGGCGCATCTGCCGCTCGGGGATCCGGCCGCGCGCATGCGCGTGCTGCGCACCCTCGAGTCGCTGGGTGCCGGCGTGATGCGCGAAGGCGTCTACCTGCTGCCCGACACCCCGCCGGCGCGGCACTCGCTCGAAGCACTGGTGGAGTACATCGGCAGAAGCGCCGGGACGGCACAGCTCCTGCAGGTCAAGGCGGCCTCGCCGGCGCAGCAGGAGAGCTTCGTCCGGCTTTTCGACCGCACCGCGCGCTACGAGGAGCTGATCAAGACGGTGGAAAGTCTGCGCATCGGCTTCGGCCATTCCGATCCGGCGGCGATCTCGCGCGTGCTCGCCAAGCAGCGGCGCGACTTCGAGGACATCTCGGCGCTCGATTTCTTTCCCGCCGCGGCGCGAGCGCGCGCCGAGCGCGCGCTCGCCGACGCAGACGCCGCCGTGAAGAAGCTGGTCTTCGCCACGCAGGCGCAGGCCGCGCTCGGCGCCGACGAGAAGCTCTTCGCGCGCACCTGGGCCACCCGCAAGCCGCTGTGGGCCGACCGGCTCGCCTGCGCTTGGCTGATCCGGCGATTCGTCGACCCGGAGGCGAAGCTGGTCTGGCTGGACAAGAACGAGAGCGCGCCGGCCGGCGCCATCGGCTTCGCCTACGACGGCGCGCACTTCGCGGCGAACCAGGCGCGCGTCAGTTACGAGGAGATGCTGCGTCGCCTGAACCTCGGCGGCAATCCGGGGCTCGCCAAGATCGGCAGCATCGTCCACGCGCTCGAGATGCGCGGCGATCCGGTACCCGAGGCGGCCGGGGTGCAGACGCTGCTGCAGGGCGCGTCGCGCCGCTCACCCGGCGAAGCGGCGCTGCTTGCCGAGGCCGAGAAGACCTTCGACCTGCTGTTCGAAGCCTACTACGAGCCGGCCAAGCGCTAGCGGGCGGCTAGCGGCGCGCGTCGCGCATCTCCTCGGCGTGCCGCGCGCGCAATTCCCTGAGCCGCGCATCGACCATCGACAGCTGATAGAAGTCGCCGTCGCCCGCCGAGCGTGCGATCTGCAGCTGATCTATCGCACCGGGCAGGTTGCCCTGCAGGACATAGGCCTCGCCCTGTGACTGGTGCTGCAGCAGGCGCTTGCCGAGCGCGGCGTAGGTCTGCGCCTGCAGCGTGTAAAGCTCGGCGTCCCGCGGACGCAGGCGCAGCGCCTCGCGCAGCGCGGCCAGCGCGTCGTCATGGCGCCCCAGCGCCTGCAGCGCGGAGACATGCGCATAAGCGAGCGCGCGTGATTCGGGGTAGCGCGCGCTCGCCTTGGCGAGCAGCGCGAGGGCGGCCTCGCGCTCCCCGGCCGCCTGCTTGATGCGCGCGTCGAGCAGATCGATCATCGGGTCCGCCGCGCCGAGCGCGCGAAGCCGCGCCACCTCGGCTGCCGCCTGCTTCGATGTCCCCGCGCGCAGCAGGGCTGCGGCGAGCCCGTAGTGCGCCGCCGCTTCGCTGCCGTAGCGTTGCTCCTTCACCGACGACTGAAAGTACGCCACCGCGCTCGCCGGCTCGCCCGACTCGGCGCGCAGCCTGGCGCGCACCAGGTGAAACTCGAGCGAATCGACGTGCTGCCGGTAGGGCATGGCCGCCGCCTTGTTCTGCGCATCGGCAATGCGCTCGACGGTCATCGGGTGGGTGCGCAGCCAGCCGGGCACGCTCGAGTCGTCCGAGACGCGCATGGAGCGCTGCATCTTCTCGAAGAACACCGCCATCGCGCGCGGGTCGAAACCGGCGGTCTCGAGCGTCTGCAGCCCGACGCGGTCGGCCTCACGCTCGAAGTCCCGGGAGTAGGCGAGCGAGGTCTGCACCGCGCCTGCCTGCGCCGCCACGAGGGCCCCGGAAGCGAGGTCCGGATGCGCGCGGCCGAGCAGGACGGCGGCAGCGATCGCCGCGAGCATGGGCATCTGCATCTGCTGCTCTTGGCCGAGGCCGCGCGCGATGTGCCGCTGGGAAACGTGCGCGACTTCGTGCGCGAGCACCGCGGCGAGCTCGGACTCCGTATCGGCGAGATTGATGAGGCCGGTATTCACGCCGACGAAGCCGCCGGGCAGGGCAAACGCGTTGACCACGTTGTCGCGCATCGCGAAGAACTCGAACTCCTGGCGTGCCGCCGGGTTCGCCTGCACGAGGCGCCCGCCGAGGGTGTTCAGGTAGTCCGCAATTTCCGGGTCGTCCAGGTATGCCGGGTCCCGGCGAATATCGAGCAGGACGCTCTCGCCGATGCGGCGCTCGGCCTGCGGCGACAGCACGAGATCGCCGGCGCTGCCGAGGTCGGGCAGCGCCTGCGGCAAGGCGCGCGGCGCGGCGGCAAGGAGAACCGCCAGAAGAAAGGCGTTCAGACTGCGCGGCCAGGCTGCAACAGGCATGCGTTTATGATATCGCCCGGGATGGAGGGTTCCGTTAAGCGACGTCCGGGCGGCAAACAGCGCAGCCTTACGCATTTCGACCCGCGCGGGGCGGCGCACATGGTGGATGTGGGCGAAAAACCGCCGACCCATCGCGTGGCGATCGCCTCGGGCCGCCTTCGCATGAGCGCCGCGACGCTGCGGCTGATCGCCCGCGGCGGCGCGAAAAAGGGCGACGTGCTGGGGGTCGCGCGGCTCGCCGCCATCCAGGCCGCCAAGCGCACCTCGGACCTCATTCCGCTTGCCCATCCGCTCGCCCTGACCCGCGTCGCGGTCGACTTCTCGCTCGAGAAGCGCGCCGTGCGTATCCTGACGCGGGTCGAATGCCGCGGTCCGACCGGCGTCGAGATGGAGGCGCTTACCGCGGCAGCCGCCGGGCTGCTCACGGTCTACGACATGCTGAAGGCGGTGGAGCGCGGCATGGTGCTGACCGACCTGCGGCTTGAGGAGAAGAGCGGTGGGCGCTCGGGCGTGTATCGCCGCAAAGTCCAATGAGCGCCGCTGGCGCGTGGTACGCGGCGAGCCGCTTGCTCACCCTGCTGATGATCGCGCTCGAGCCGGCGGTCCTCGCTGACCCGATGAAGTGGCTCATCGAGCTAGATCAGGTCGGCCCCGCGCGCGCGCTCCCGGAATATCCTTGGCCGTCGGTCGCGCTCATGCATTTGCCAATGCGGCTCGGCATCCCGACGATCGTTCACTACTATGCGGTCGTCATTGCCTTCATGCTCGTCGTGGACGCCGTAATGGCCTGGCTGCTCTGGCGCTCGGGGGGGTCGCGCATGGGCCCCGGCCTGCAGGTATGGCTGCTCTACGCTCCTGCACTCGGCCCCCTGATCTTCACTCGTTTCGATGTCCTACCGGCAGCCCTCGTCGCAGCGGCCTTGCTCGGCTTGAGCGCCGGCCGGGCCGCGAGCAGCGGAGCGCTAGCGGGGCTGGGCGCGGGCTTCAAGCTCTGGCCGGCGGCCGCGTTTCCGGCGCTCCTTGTACCAATGGAGTGGCGTACCCGCCTGCGCGCGCTGGCTAGCATCACGGGTGCAGGACTCGCCCTCGCAGTTGCCACGGCAGCTGCGGCGGGTTGGGGCCGGCTATGGTCGCCGCTGGCATCGCAAGCAGAGCGGGGCCTGCAGCTCGAAGCCTTCGCTGCGCTGCCGCTCCTCTGGGCACGCTATCTCGACGCGAGCGGTGGGTGGAGCGTTCGTTACGCCGAGTGTAAATGCCACGAGATATTCGGACCAGGTGTACCGGCCGCAATTCACGGCGGAACGTACGCCCTTATTTTCGGCTCGATCGCCGTCCTCGCGCTTCACGCCCGCGCGTTCGCCGCACCCCGTGAGCGACGTACCGCCGCCGTGTCGGCAATGCTTACGGCGCTGATCGTGATCGCCTGGCTGATCGGGGGGAGAGTGTTCAGTCCACAATATTTGATCTGGCTCACCGCTCCGGTGGCCGCTCTCGGCGCGCTGCCGGGGCGCCAGTTGCCACCGGCCGATGTGGCATTAATCGTCCTCATCGCACTGCTCACGCACGTGGTCTTTCCGTACGGCTACGAATCGCTTATCTCCGAGCCTGACGGTCGCCAAGCGCTCTTTCTCGCCGCCATGACAATCCGCGACGCTCTTATCGCGGCGCTCGCGGTGAGGCTCGCGGCACGGCTTTGGCACGCGACGACGCCCGAAAACGCGTGAACGCTACGACCAGGGGTTTTTTCCTCGTATTAGCTGTCAATTCTGATATTTTTCTGTTTGATCAGGCGCCAGTGGAGGCGCTTGGCGCCCGTCTATCAAAAGAATCGCGCCATGCTACCGAACGTCTTATTCATCCTTCTCGCCTGTCTGTTCGCGGATCCGGCGTTTGCCTACATCGATCCGAATGCCGGCGGCCTGCTCTACCAAATGCTCTTCCCTCTGCTGATTGCCATCGCCGGTGCGTGGGCCGCGTTCCGCATGAAGATCAACCAGTTCTTCTCTGCCCTAACCCGGAAGCTCAGGGGTAAATGAGCTCCGAGGCTGGCCGACCGCGACGGCCGGCCTCCCGCGCCGGAGCGCTGGCCCTGCTGGCGCTGACGTTTCCGGGCCTCTTTCTGCCTCTCGACGTAATCTACGCAGGGCCGGGCATCAGCGCTTTCGCCACGCCGGACCAAGCCGCGCGAATATTCCTATACTCCGTAGGCGTCTCGCTCCTGCTGTCGCTCGTCGCATGCGCAGCGTGCGGCATCTGGTGGAAACGCGGCGCCGAGGCCGCGCTTCTTTTCTCGCTCACGCTGATCGCGTTTGCGATCCTCAACGGAGTGGTGGTTTGGAGCGCGTACTACGTCGCCTATTCCTCGAGCTTGTTGTGGCTGCGTCGGCTGCTCACGTTCGGCGTGAGTGTCCTTGCCGCGGTCGTGCTCGCGCCGCAACTACGTGCCCAGGATCACGCGACTCTGCGCACCCTGCTCGGCGGCAGCACGACTATCGTGGCGCTTGGCGCGCTCGCGTGCGCGATGTTCCTCGCCTTCCATCGCGTGCCAGAGGCACGCGCCGTGAGCGATGTTCGCGGAAGTGCGAACCGTCCCTCGATATTCCTGATAACCGTCGACACTTTGTCCGCCCTGCATCTACCGATGTACGGATACGCACGCGACACAACGCCGAACCTGGCTGATTTCGCGAGTCACGCCAACCTCTTCCTCCGCAACTACGCCGACTCGAACTTCACCACGCCATCAATCACGTCGATTCTCTACGGGGTGCGTCCGTGGACCCATCGTGCCATTCAACTGGAGGCAAGGCCGTTGCGGCCGTTAGCGTCCGAGTCGTTGCCCGCGGAGCTGCAGGCCGCTGGATACTTTACGGCTTCGGTGGCGACCAACCCCTGGGCAGCGCCGCGTCATCTCGGCATCGAGGACCGCTTTGCAGCTCTCTCGGAGCGTCGCATCTGCGGCGCCGCCAACCCGATCTACCTGCTTCCCGCCGATCTGCAAGTGGCGATTGGCAGATCGCTGCTAGGGGGCGTGGTGGCCGAGTCGGTCATGCGGACCGCCAACGCGCTGGGCGTTTGTCCGGAAGGGCATTTCGATCCGGAGATCGCGCTGTCAGAAGCACGGCGCATTCTGGCCGCCGCTCCTGCCGGAAAGCCGGTGTTCCTTTGGATCCATCTTTATCCGCCGCACGACCCGTATCTCGCGCCGGAGCCGTTCGCGGGAACGTTTGACTCGAGCGACACCAATCGCACTCGCGCCTCGACCATTCCTCCGTATCTGTTCGAGGCGGGAGAGCATTTCGATTTCCCGGGCGCTCTGCCCGCACGGTATGACGAGGCCGTTCGGTATGTGGACCACCATATCGGCGGCTTTCTCGAATACCTCAAGAAGATGAACCGCTACGACGCCTCGATCATCGTCGTGTCGGCGGACCATGGCGAGAGCTTCACGCACCGCTATGGCAACCATAGCGGGCCGAAAC
>DASQYN010000295.1:0-6305 GCA_035639215.1 Burkholderiales bacterium | reverse complement strand
CGCGCCGGGCGGCCAAGGGAATCGAGCTGCGCGTGCATCCCACGCTGATTCCCGCGAAGCGGCTGATCGCCAACGTCGAGGGTGTGATGAACGCCGTCCTCGTCAAAGGCGACGCGGTCGGCGCGACCCTTTACTACGGCGCGGGCGCGGGCGCCTATCCGACGGCGAGCGCCGTGGTGGCCGACCTCGTCGACGTGACGCGCCTCATCACCGCGGATCCCGAGCACCGCGTGCCGCACCTCGCCTTCCAGCCCGACCAGCTTTCCGACGCGCCGGTGCTGCCGATCGGCGAGGTAGAGACGTCCTACTACCTGCGCATGCGCGTCTACGACAAGCCAGGCGTGCTCGCCGACATCACGCGGATCCTCGCCGACTGCGCGATCTCGATCGAGGCCATGGTGCAGAAGGAGCCCGCGGAGGGCGAAAGCCAGGTGGACATCGTGATGCTGACGCACCGTGCGCTCGAAAAAGATGTCGACCAGGCGATGGCGCGCATCGAGCGCCTGTCGAGCGTCGCGGGCAGGATCGTGCGCCTGCGCATGGAGGAGCTGCTTTGAGGATGGTGCCTCTCCTCGTCATCCTCACGCTCGCGCTGCCCGCGGCGGCGCAGGAGAAGAAGGCGCCGAAAAAGGGCAGCGCCGGCCGGCCGCCCGCGCACAGCAAGCCCACGACGCAGCAGATCCGCAAGTTCAACGAACTCGAGAAGAAGAAAGAAAAACAGCAGCAAATTCGGGCTCCGTCCCCGAAGTAGCGGTGCTCTACATCAGCACGCGCGGCGGCGCGAAGCCGCAGCGCTTCCCCGACATCCTGCTCGAGGGCCTGGCGCCCGACGGCGGGCTCTACGTTCCTGAGCGCTATCCGCGCGCCGATCTCGCCACGTGGCGTTCGCTGTCGTATGCCGAGCTGGCAAAGCGCATCCTGGCCCTCTTCATGGACGACGTCCCGGAGCTCGACCGGCTGGTGGACAAGAGCTACAGCCCGGCGGTCTTCGGCACGGAGGAGGTGACGCCGCTCAAGACGCTCGAGCCCGGCCTGCACCTGCTCGGCCTGTCGCAGGGGCCGACGCTCGCCTTCAAGGACGTCGCGATGCAGCTCCTCGGCAATCTCTTCGAGGGAAAAGCGCTGAACATCCTCGGCGCGACCTCCGGCGACACGGGTACCGCCGCGGAATACGCGATGCGCGGCAAGCCCGGCATCCAGGTGTTCATGCTCTCGCCGCACAAGCGCATGACGCCTTTCCAGAGCGCGCAGATGTACACCCTCCAGGACGCGAACATCCACAACCTGGCGGTGAAGGGCGTGTTCGACGACTGCCAGGACCTGGTGAAGCAGGTGAACGCCGACGCGGCGTTCAAGGCTCGCTACCGCATCGGCGCGGTGAACTCGATCAACTGGGCGCGGGTGGCGGCGCAGGTCGTGTACTACTTCAAGGGCTACTTCGCCGCAACCTGCAGCGACAACGAGCAGGTGAGCTTCGCCGTGCCATCGGGGAACTTCGGCAACGTCTACTCCGGGCACGTGGCGCGCTCGATGGGCCTGCCGGTGCGTCGCCTCGTCGTCGCCACCAACGAGAACGACGTGCTGGACGAGTTCTTCCGCACCGGGCGCTACCGGGTGCGCAAGAAAGCCAAGGCGACCTCCAGCCCGTCGATGGACATCTCCAAGGCGTCGAACTTCGAGCGCTACGTCCACGACCTGGTCGGCCGCGATCCCGGCGTGGTGCGCGAGCTCTGGCGCCGGCTCGATGCCGACGGCGAGTTCGACCTTGCCGCGACGCCGTATTTCCGCCGCGTCGCGGAAACCGGTTTCGTCTCGGGCACGAGCGCGCACGCCGACCGGCTTGCCACCATCCGCTCGGTGCACCGGAAATACGGCGTGACCATCGACCCGCACACCGCCGATGGCGTCAAGGTCGGCCTCGAGCACCGCGAGCCTGGCGTGCCGCTGGTCTGCCTCGAGACGGCGCTGCCCGCCAAGTTCGCCGAGACGATCCGCGCCGCGCTCGGCCGCGAGCCCGAGCGGCCCGCGGAATACGCCGGCCTCGAGTCGAAGCCGCAGCGCTTCGAGCTGATCGAGGCCGACGCCGAGCGGCTCAAGCGCTACATTGCGTCCTCGGCATGAAGATGGAGAAGAACGTCCTCGGCGGCGAGCTGCGCGCGTGCAGCTACGCGCCGCTCACCGGCTACTTCCGCGACGGCTGCTGCGCGACGCATGACCAGGACGGCGTGGCGCACCTGGTGTGCGTGCAGGTGACCGAAGCGTTCCTCGAGTTCAGCGTCTCGCGCGGCAACGACCTCGTGACGCCGCGCCCGGAGATGCGCTTCCGCGGGCTGAAGCACGGCGACCGCTGGTGCCTGCACGTGCTGCGCTGGGTCGAGGCCTGGGAGGCGGGCAAGCCGCCGCGGGTAGTGCTGGAGGCGACGCACGAGAACGTGCTCAAGTACGTGCCGCTCTCGGCGCTCAAGCGCTACTCGCTCGACTTGAACTAGCGTGTCGAAACCGGCCCCGGCCAAACGCCATTGGCATGGCGGCGATCGTGCCGCTCATCGCTAAAGGAGCGAACCATGGAATACATGCTGCTGATCTACGGCAAGGAAGCGCAGATGCAGGCCCCCAACCCGGAACGCATGGCCGCCTACATCGCATACACGGAAGCGCTGAAGCAGGCGGGCGTGCTGCGCGGCGGCAACCGCCTGCAACCCATCTCCGCGGCGACCACGGTGCGCGCCGCGAACGGCAAGCCGAGCGTGCTGGACGGCCCGTTCGCGGAAACCAAGGAGCAGCTCGGCGGCTATTACCTGATCGATGTGCCCGACCTCGACGCCGCGCTCTCCTGGGCGTCGCGCTGTCCGGGGGCGGCGCACGGCGCGATCGAGGTGCGGCCGCTTTGGGCTTGACGTGAATCAAGCACGGCGTCGCGGGGTCGCCTAGAGTCGGCTCATGCAAAGCTCCCCCGCGGCCGCCTGGCGCACCGAGCACGAGTACTTCCGGCGCCTGCTCGGGCTGCTGCAGGGGCAGCTCGACGTCTTCCATCGCGGCGAGCGGCCGGACTACGATCTCATGCTCGACATCCTCGCCTACCTGCACGAGTACGGCGACGCCTTCCACCATCCGCGCGAGGACGAGGCGTTCGCGCGGCTGGCGAAGCGCCGCCCGGATCTCGAGCGCGATCTCGCGCGGCTCAAGCAGGAGCACCGCGTGATCGGGCGAGCGGGCGAGCGGCTGGTGGAGCTCCTGAACGAGGCGCTCGACGGGGCGCTCGTGGCGCGCGCCGAGGTCGAAGTCGCCGCGGCCACCTACCTCGTCTATTACGCCAATCACATCGCGAAGGAGGAAGCGACCGCGCTTGCCGCGGCGGAGCAGGCGCTCGCCGCGGAGGACTGGGAGGCGGTCAGGCGGGCGGTGTCTGCGCCAGCGGACCCGCTCTTCGGCGCGGCGCCACAAGAACGCTACCGCGAGCTCGCGCGGCGCCTCGCGTAGCGGCGGCGAGCCGCTCGCGGTCGAGGATCGCGATCTCGCTGCGGCTCACGCCGATGATGCCGCTGCCGGCGAAGCGCTTGAGCAGGCGCGACAGCGTCTCCTTCTTCATGCCGAGGCGCGCGGCGATCAGCGTCTTGCTGGTCGGCAGCCGCACGATGCTCGCGCCGCTCTTGCCGGCGAGGCCTTCGATGTAGGAGGCGAGCCGCTGGGCGCCGCTCTGGAAGCTGGCCGCGTGGATCTCCGCGCAGAGCTCGAGCTCGCGCAGCGCCAGCGCCTCGATCAGCCCGCGCGCGAACGGCGCGTCGTGATCGAGCAGGGCGCGCACCGCGGAGGAGGGCACGACGATCAGCTCCGAGGCGACGAGCGCCGCCGCCTGGTAGGGCGAAGGCCGGTCGAGCACTGCCGAGGCGAGGCAGAACGTCTCTCCAGGGGCGACGAGCCGTAGCACCCGCTCCTCGCGCGCGCCGTCGTGCAGCGACAGACGCACCGCGCCTGCCGCGAGCACGAGCACGCCGGGCACCGCGCCGCCCGAGGCGACGATGACGCTGCCGCGGGCGTAAGAGGTCGTGTTGCAGCGCCGCGAGAGCGCGGCGAGCTCCCGCGGGCTCACTCCGGCGAAGAGCGGCACCCGGGCGAGCTGCGCCTCGATGGCGTGGGCGGACATGCGGCGCAGTTTCGCTGCTCGCCCGCTGCGCCTCTTGACGTGGATCAAGTTCGCTCAAAAACTCTTCTCCGCAGACGCAGGTTGATCTGGATCAAACCGCCCCGTCCTCGCACGGGGCCCAATGTCGGCAACGAAGAAAGGAACGCAAGATGAGGCTCAGGGAAATCGTGATCGCGACCGCCGCCGCCACCCTCTGGATAGGCAGCGCGCAGGCCGCGGTCGACGCGGCCGCCGCCGAAGGGCTGATGCGCAAGAGCGGCTGCTTCAAGTGCCACTCGATGACCGCGAAGAAGGACGGTCCGTCCTTCAAGTCCACCGCGGAGAAGCTGAAGGGCAAGCCCGACGCCGAGGCCGAGCTCTACAAGCACCTCACAACCCATCCGACGATCAAGATCGACGGCAAGGAAGAGAAGCACGAGTCGCTCAAGACCACGAACGACGCCGAGATCAAGAACGTCATCCAGTTCATCTTGAGCCGCTAGAGCGCTCGAGCGCAGTCTCATCGCCTAAAGGGGGGCGGCCGAGATGAAGTGGTACAGCAACCTCAAGCAGCGCTGCGCGACCTGCTCGCGGGTCACGCTCGGCGCAGGCGTCTTTCTGCTCGCCATCGTGGTCGGCGGTTTGCTCATGGTCGCCGGCGCCGCCAGCCTCGCCTGGACTAACACCGAGCAGTTCTGCGTCGGCTGCCACGAGATGCGAGACAACGTCTACGCCGAGTTCAAGGGCACGATCCACGACGTGAACCGCTCGGGGGTGCGCGCCATCTGCTCGAACTGCCACGTGCCGCACGAGCCCTGGCCGCTGATCAAGGCCAAGGTGCTCGCGACGCACGATCTGTTCGCGCACTTCATGGGCACCATCAATACCCGCGAGAAATTCGAGAAGAAGCGCTACCAGCTCGCGGTGCGTGTCTGGACGCGCTTCAAGAACAACGACTCGCTCGCATGCCGCAACTGCCATCACGACGACGCGATGGACCCCGAGAAGCAGTCCGACAAGGCGAAGACGCGGCACGCGCGCATGAAGACCGAGGGGCTCACGTGCATCGACTGCCACTTCGGCATCGCGCACCACGAGCCCGAAGGCCCCGGACCCCAGGAGCTGCCCGAATTCCAGAAGTCGAAGGTGGTGAAGCAATGAGCTCTCGCACTCCCTCCCTCGCCATCCTCCAGGCGCTCGCGATCTTCCTCGCCAGCGCCTTTTTTACGTCCGGCGCGAACGCGCAGCAGGCGCCGCTGCCGGCGCTCGGCGAAGCGCCGCCGCCGGCGGCGCAGACGGCCGAGGCGCGCAAGGACCTCGTGCTCAGGGGCGACGCGCAGTGCACCCGCTGTCACGACGCGGAGGACAACCCGGCGCTGATGGACATCGGCAAGACCCGCCACGGCACGCTCGCCGACGGGCGCACGCCGACCTGCACGAGCTGCCACGGCGCGAGCGAAGCGCACATGAATCCCGGCGCGGCGACGAAGCGGCCGAAGCCCGACCGCACCTTCACGAAGAACTCGCTCACGCCGATCGCCGAGCGCAACGAGGCCTGCATGAGCTGTCACCGGCGCGACTCGAACCGCGCCCACTGGGAAGGCAGCGCGCACCAGGCGCGCGACGTCGCCTGCACTTCCTGCCACCAGATCCATACCCAGCACGACGCGGTGCGCGAGAGGCGCACGCAGCCCGAGGTCTGCTTCACGTGCCACAAGGAGCAGCGCACGATGATCAACCGGCCGTCGCGCCACCCGATCCCCGAGGGCAAGGTCGTGTGCTCCGACTGCCACAACCCGCACGGTTCCGTGGGGCCGAAGCTGGTGAAGCGCGATAGCGTGAACGACACCTGCTACACCTGCCACATGGAGAAGCGCGGGCCGTTCGTGCACAACCACGAGCCGGTGCAGGAAGACTGCATGAACTGCCACAACCCGCACGGCACCGTTACCGAGAACCTGCTCAAGGCGCGCGCGCCCTTCCTCTGCCACCAGTGCCACACGCCGCACGGCCCGAACGTGCCGCAGCTGCTCGGCCGGCAGGTGGTGCCCTTCACCGACGCCACCACGGGCAAGAACGCAATCAACGTCACGATGGCGCGCGGCTGCCTGAACTGCCACACGGAAGTGCACGGCTCGAACAACCCGAGCACGACCAACCCCACCCCGCAGTTCAGGCTGCG
>DASQYN010000294.1:0-5039 GCA_035639215.1 Burkholderiales bacterium | reverse complement strand
GGCACCGACGCCGCGCAGCGCAAGGCCTGGCTCGACAGCCCGAACCGGGCGCTGAACGGGCGGCCCATCGACCTTCTGCAGCGCACCGACGGGTTAGTCCATGTCGTCGCCTATCTCGATGCCATGCGCGCGCCGGCCTGATCTCGTTGCCGGGCAAGCTCTGGAAAAAGCAATGGCTCGACCAGGCTAGGTCCCTGTCGCGGGAGCTCTGGCGCGGCGTCGAGGCGCAGCATGTCGTCTCCACGATGCGCCTCGCCGATAACGCGGGCGAGCAGCGCGTGCTCGAGGAGCTGCTCGAGAAAAGCAAGCCGGCGCTACCCCCGGGCACCGAGCGTCACCACTATCTGGTCTTCACGCCGTTTCGCTATCGCGCGCCGGTCGCGACGCGCTTTCGCCGGATCCACGATCCGGGCGTCTGGTACGGCGCCGAGGACCTGCCCACCGCTTGTGCCGAGGTGGCGTACTGGAAGTGGCGCTTCCTGATGGACAGCGAGGCGCTGGCGGACAGCGCGCTCCACACCGAGCACACCTTCTTCCGGGCGAGAGCGCGCGGCCGCGCCATCGACCTCACCGCCGCGCCCTGGACGGCTGCGGCGCGCGCCTGGACGCACAAGAGCGACTTCCGGGACTGCCAGGCGCTCGCCGACGAAGCGCGCGCCCGCAGCATCGGTTGGATCCGCTACGCGGCGGTGCGCGCCGAAGGCGTCTGCGGCGCAGTGCTGAGGCCGGAGGCGCTCTCGCTCGTCGCGCCCTTCGAGCAGCAGACCTGGGCGTGCAAGACCGCTGCGGCGGGCGCCTGGATGCAGCGTGCGGGCGGGGAGCGCTATGATTTTCCCGCTACCGATTGGAGCTGATGTGGAACGAGCGAAATGGAAATAGCTTGATCTCCCGGCGCCTCGCGCAATTCGCGACGCAGCTCGATCACGGCGCCATTCCGCCCGCGGTGCGCGAGCGCGCGAAGCGCCTGATCCTCGACGCGATCGGCTGCGGCCTCGCCGCGAAGCGCTTCGACTTCGCTGCCGCGTCGCTACGCGCGATCCGCGAGCTCGCCGGGGCGGGGCCGCGCGGCGTGGTCGGCCACCCCGAGCGCCTCCCGCTTCGCGACGCGGTGCTCGCGAACGGCATCCTCATGCACGGGCTCGACTACGACGACACGCACACCGAAGGCGTCGTGCACCTCACGGTGGCGGTGCTGCCCGCGGTGCTCGCGCTCTCCGCGGAGCTCGACAGGTCAGGGGCCGAGCTTCTCGCCGCGTATGTCGCCGGCGTCGAGGCCGGCGCGCGCATCGCCTCGGTTGCCGAAGGCGCGTTTCACGAAGCCGGTTTCCATCCGACCGGCGTGATCGGCGCCTTCGCCGCCGCGATCGCGGCCGGAAAGCTCTACCGGCTGAACGTCGAGCAGCTCGTGAACGCGCAAGGCGCGGCGCTCTCGGTGGCGGCCGGCAGCCTGGAATTCCTCGCGGACGGCTCCTGGACGAAGCGCCTGCACGCGGGCTGGGCGGGCGTGGGCGGAATCACCGCCGCGGCGCTCGCGCGCGGGGGATTCGTCGCGCCGAAGGCCGCCTACGAGGGCCGCCATGGCCTGTTCAGGCTTTTTCTCGAGGCCCCTCCTTCGAATCTCGAGCGCGCCACGGCGGATCTCGGCGGCGCCTGGGAAGCGCTCAATGTCGCGGTGAAGCCCTTCCCTGCCTGCCACTTCGTCCACGCGTTCGCCGACGCGGCGATCGCGCTCCGGCGCAACGGCCTCGACGCCGCGAAGGTCGCCTCGGTGACCGCCCTCGTGCCGAAGGAGGAGATCGAGGTGATCTGCGAGCCGGCGGCCAACAAGCGCCGGCCGGCGAACGACTACGACGCGAAGTTCAGCCTGCCCTACGTCGTCGCCGTCAGCCTGCGCGCCGGGAAGTTCGGGCTCGCCGAGCTTGAGCAAGGCGCGCTCGCCGATGCCGCGACGCTCGCGCTCGCCGCGAGAGTCGGCTACCGCGCCGATCCGGACTCGGGGTTTCCGCGGCACTACTCCGGCGAGCTGATCGTGCGGCTCGACGACGGCCGCGAGCTTCGCCACCGCGAGGCGGTGAACCGCGGCGCCGCCGACCGGCCGCTCTCCAACGGCGAGGTGGAAGCGAAATTCCTCGACAACTTTCCGTCGCAGAAGATGCGCCGCACGATCCTGGCGGCGGATTCCCTGTCGGCGCGCGAGCTGGAAGAGGCGATCGTTGGCTGAGCCTGCGTTGCCGCTCGCCGGGATGCGCATCCTCTCGGTCGAGCAGTACGGCGCCGGGCCGGCCGGCACGATCTACCTCGCCGACCTCGGCGCCGAGGTGATCAAGATCGAGAACCCGCACGAAGGCGGCGACGTCGGCCGGGCGGTCGGGCCGCATTTCTTCGGCGCGGGCGACAGCCAGTTCTACCAGACCTTCAACCGCAACAAGCGCTCCATGGGCCTGGATCTGCAGTCGCAGGCCGGCCGGGAAATTTTCCGCAAGCTGGTGAAGAGCGCCGACGCGGTGTTCGACAACCTGCGCGGCGACCTGCCGCAGAAGCTCGGCCTTACCTACGCCGCGCTCGCCCAATACAACCCGCGCCTCGTCTGCGCTCACCTCTCCGCCTACGGACGCGAAGGCTCGCGCGCGGCATGGCCGGGATACGATTACCTGATGCAGGCCGAGGCGGGTCACATGTCGCTCACCGGCGAGCCCGACGCGCCGCCGGCGCGCTACGGCCTCTCGGTCGTCGACCTGATGACCGGCGCGGTCGCCGCGCTCGGGCTCGTCTCCGCGGTGCTAGGCGCGCGCGCCACCGGCCGCGGTCGCGACGTCGACACCAGCCTCTTCGACCTCGCGCTCTTCAACCTGAACTATCCCGGCACCTGGTACCTCAACGCCGGCACCGTGCAGCGCCGCGAGCCGCGCTCGGCGCATCCTTCGCTCGTGCCGAGCCAGCTCTATCGCACCGCCGACGGCTGGATCTTCGTCATGTGCAACAAGGAGAAGTTCTGGCCGCTGCTCGCCGCCGAGCTCGGCCATCCGGAGTGGGCGCGCGACGAGCGCTTCGCCGATTTCCCGGCCCGGCTGAAGCATCGCGACGAACTGACCGTGCTGCTCGACGGGGCCTTCTCGACCGATGGGACGCAGAATTGGCTGAGGCGGCTGGCCGGCAAGGTGCCCGTCGCTCCGGTCAACGATGTCGCACAGGCGCTCGACAATCCTTTCGTCGGCGAGCGCGGCTCGGTCCAGGATTTCGGCTATCCCGACGGGCGCACGGCGCGCCTCATCGCCAATCCGATCCGGGTCGCGGACGCCGAGCTGCCGCGCCGCGCCGCGCCCGCCCTCGGCGCCGACACGGAATCGCTGCTTCTTGAAATCGGGTACTCAAAAGAGAAAATCGCAGAGCTGCGCGCGCTCAAGGTGGTGGCGTGAAATGCGCGAGGTAGTGCGCGAGATCCGCGATCTCGCGCTCGCTTAGCGCTGCGGCCACCGCGGGCATGACGGGCTCGCCATAGCCGACTCGCGCGCCGGTTCTGAAATCGTGCAGCGCCTTGCGCAGATAATCCTCCCGCTGGTGCGCCAGCCGAGGCGCGTTCTCGATGCCGGAGAAGTCCGGCTGGTGGCAGCTATCGCAGTGCTCTCGCTCGACGACCGCCCGGCCGCGCTCCATCTGCGCGGGGTCGGGCGCGTCGGCAGCGGCAGGCGGCGGCAGCTTCTCGATTCGTTCCGCCAGTGCGCGCGCTTCGCCCGCCGGGATCGCCTTCGCCATCGGCCCCATGATCTCGCTCTCGCGCTTGCCGGCGACGAACTGTGCGAGCTGCGCGGTGACGTAGATAGCCGGCTGCGCGGCGAGCGAGGGAGTGAGAGGCATGGCCGAGACGCCGTTGGGCCCGTGGCAGGCGAAGCACGTGTCGATGGTCTGCTGCGCGTGCCCCACGAGCGGCGCGGCGAGCGCGAGCGCCGCGACGAGCAGCCGGGTCAACGCAGCCGCGACAGGTAGTGCGCGAGCGCCTGCAGGCCCTTGTCGTTCAGCGGGTAGACCGCGTCGGGCATTGCCGCGACGCCGCCGCCGCGGCGCTTGCCGGATTTGAAGTCGCGCAGCGACTTGAGGAGATACGCCTCGCGCTGACCGGCGAGGCGCGGCACGGCGTCGCGGCCGACAAAGCCGTCCTGGTGGCAGCTCGCGCAGTGGTTCGCCTTCGCGAGCTGCTCGCCCGCTTCCGTGAGGTCGGGCCGCTCGTCCTTCTCCTGGGGCAGCTTGGGCGGCGCCAGCGAAGCGACGTAGGCGCCGATGCTGCGGATGTCGGCATCGCTCAGGAGCTTCGAGATCGGCGTCATCGCCGGGTCCTGGCGCGTCTCGGTACGAAAGTACACGAGCTGCCACTGGATGAAGTTGTCCGGCTGCGCGTCGAGCAGCGGCGCGACCTCGCCTTGCGGAGCCGCGCCGCTCCCGTGACACGCCAGGCAGGGCTCGAACTTGGCCTTGCCGGCCGCCGGATCGGCGGCGCTCGCCACCGCGGCCGTGAGGGCTGCGGCGGCGAACGTCAGCATCGGACCTGCCCTTCTAAGTCCCAGGATTACTTCTTGTAGCTGATCTGGTAGATCGCGCCTGCCCAGTCGTCGGCGACGAGAAGCGAGCCATCCTTCGCGACCAGGATGTCCGCCGGGCGTCCCTTGTAGCCCTGCTTGCCCTCGATCCATCCCGAGGCGAAAACTTCCTGCTTCGCCTGCTTGCCTTTCGCATCGACCGTGATGCGCATGATGCGGGCGCCCTGGTACTGGTGCCGGTTCCAGGAGCCGTGCTCGGCAAGGAAGATGTTGTTGCGGTACTCGGCCGGGAACTGCTTGCCGGTGTAGAACTTCATGCCGAGCGGCGCCACGTGCGCGCCGAGCTTCACCACCGGCGGCGTGAACTCGGAGCACTTGTGCCCCATCGCGTACTTCGGATCGGGAATGTTGCCCTGATGGCAGTACGGATAGCCGAAGTGCTCGCCGATCCTGGTGATGTGGTTCAGCTTGTCGCTCGGCGAGTTGTCGCCCAGCCAGTCGCGCGCG
>DASQYN010000293.1:0-2982 GCA_035639215.1 Burkholderiales bacterium | reverse complement strand
GGGAGCGCCTGCACGCCCTGCTGCGCGAGCCACGCCGCGGTCTGCTCTACCCTGTTTCGCGAAAGGCAATAGACGATTCCCGCCTCGCCCGGGTGCTCGTCGCGAATGAAGCGCAGGAGCTGCGCGCGCCCCTCGTGCTTGTCGACGATGGTGTAGCGGATATTCGGCCGGTCGAAGCTCGAGAGGAACACCTTCGCGTCGGCGAGCTGCAGCCGCCGCACGATCTCCTCGCGCGTCTGGGGATCGGCGGTCGCCGTCAGGGCAATGCGCGGCACCTGCGGAAAGCGCTCGTGCAGCAGCGAGAGCTGCAGGTACTCGGGCCGGAAATCGTGCCCCCATTGCGACACGCAATGCGCCTCGTCGATGGCGAAGAGCGCCAGCTGCGACGCATCGTACAGGGCCGCGAGATCCTCGAGCATGCTCGGCATGACGAGCCGCTCCGGCGCGACGTAGAGAAGGTCGAGCTCGCCGTGGCGCAGCGCGCGCTTCACCCGGGTGGCCTGGTCGGCCTGCAACGTGGAGTTGAGGAACTCGGCGCGCACGCCGAGCTGCTTCAGCGCCGCCACCTGGTCGTGCATGAGCGCGATGAGCGGAGAGACGACGATCGCGGTCCCCTCGCGCAGCAGCGCCGGCAGCTGGTAGCAGAGCGATTTGCCGCCGCCCGTGGGCATCAGCACCAGCGCGTCGCCTCCGGCGGCGACATGCTCGACAATGGCCTGCTGCGCGCCGCGGAACCCGCGGTGGCCGAAAACTCGCTGCAGTACCTCGAGCGCGCTCAGGCTCGCGTGCTGGTGTAGGGGTCGGCGGCGTCGCGCAGGCCGTCGCCGAAGAAGTTGAAGGCGAGCACGACGATGAACACCGGCACGACGCACAGCATCAGCCACGGATAGAGCGCGACGACGTTGATGTTCTGCGCCTCGTTGAGCAGCACGCCCCAGCTGGTAATGGGGGGTCTTAGACCCAGACCCAAGAATGAAAGGGCCGTCTCGCCCAGGATCATCGCCGGGATGGAGAGCGTCGCCGAGGCGATCAGGTGGCTCGCGAACGAAGGCAGCAGGTGCTTGCGGATGACGCGCGCCGGGCTCGCGCCCATCAGCACCGCGGCGGTCGCGAAATCTTCCTCTCTCAGCGCCAGCAGCTTCGACCTGACCGCGCGCGCGAGGCCGGGCCAGTCGAGCAGGCCGAGAATGATGGTGATGCCGAAGTAGACCAGGATCGGGCTCCAGTTGATCGGCAGCGCCGCCGAGAGCGCCATCCACAGCGGCAGCTCGGGGAAGGAGCGCACCATCTCGATGAAGCGCTGGATCAGGTGGTCGATCCAGCCGCCGTAGTAGCCGGAGATGCCGCCGAGCGTGATGCCGATGAGGAAGCTGACCGCGATGCCGAGCAGGCCCACCGTGAGCGAGATGCGCGTGCCGTAGACGATGCGCGAAAGCAGGTCGCGTCCCAGCCGGTCGGTGCCGAGGAGATAGAGCGTGCCGCCTTCGGCCGGACACACGAAATGGAACCGCCCCTCGATCAGGCCCCAGAAGCGGTATTCGTCGCCCAGGCAGAAGAAGCGCAGCTTGTAGACCGCGCCCGGGTCGTCGGTGTACTCGCGCTTCAGCAGGTCGAGGTCGAGGTGCATGCGGTAGCCGTAGACGAACGGCCCGACGAAGCGGCCCTCGTGCATGAAGTGCACGGCCTGCGGCGGCGCGTAGATGTGGCGCGTGTCGCGCGTGTTCAGCTCGTAGGGCGCGATCAGCTCGCTCACCAGCGTCGAGGCATAGAACGCGAGCAGGATCGCGCCCGCCACCACGGCGATGCGATGGCGGCGGAACTTCCACCACATGATGCGCCACTGCGAGGCGCGGTAGAACTTCTCCTGCTCCGGCGTGAGCTTCTCCGCCGCGTACGGCTCGAACGGCTCGCGCGCGACGAAGTGGTCGAGGGGCGCTTCCTCCCTCTGGTTCACTCGGACCGCCTCATTTCGCAGCGCCTCCCGTCAAGCGAATCCGCGGATCGAGAGCGGCGAGCAGCAGATCGGAGACGAACATCCCGATCACGGTGAGGAGCGAGAGGAACATGAGAAAGCTGCCGGCGAGGTACTGGTCCTGGCTCCTCAGCGCCTCGAGCAGCATCGGGCCGGAGGTCTGCAGCGAGAGCACCACGGCGACGATGGCGGAGCCCGAGATCACGCTCGGCAGCAGGTTGCCGATGTCGGCGATGAAGGGATTCAGCGCCATGCGCAGCGGGTACTTCACGAGCAGGCGAAACGGCGGCATGCCCTTCGCGCGCGCGGTGACGACGTACTGCTTCTGCAGCTCGTCGAGCAGGTTGGCGCGCAGGCGCCGGATCATGGCCGCGGTGCCCGAGGTGCCGATGACGATCACCGGGATCCACAGGTGCTCGAGCACCGAGCGCGCCTTCGCCCAGCTCCACGGCGCGCCGAGGAACTCGGGCGCCATGATGCCGCCCACCGAGAGCCCGAACTCGACGTTGGCGAAGTACATGAGGACCAGCGCGAGCAGGAAGTTGGGCGTGGCGAGGCCGATGTAGCCGAGCAGGGTCAGCCCGTGATCGCCCCAGCCGTACTGGTGCGTGGCGGCGTAGACGCCGATCGGAAAGGCGACCGCCCAGGTGAAGAGGATCACCGAGAAGTTGAGGATGAAGGAGAGCATCAGCCGGTCGCCGACCACGTCCTTCACCGCCATGTCGTGCTCGAAGGACCAGCCGAAATCGCCCTGGAGCAGGCCCGAGAAGCCGTTCTGCCCGGGCCACAGGCCCATCCACACCGCGTACTGCTCGAGGAAGGGCTTGTCGAGGCCGTACTGCTTCCTCAGGAAGTCGACTTTCTCGAGCGCGGCCTTGTCGCCCTGGCTCTTCAGCTCGGCGATCTCGTTGGAGAGGAAGTCGCCGGGCGGCAGCTTGATGATGGCGAAGGTGACCAGGCTGATCACGAGCAGCGTCGGGATCATCATCAGCAGGCGGCGGAACGTATAG
>DASQYN010000292.1:0-4790 GCA_035639215.1 Burkholderiales bacterium | reverse complement strand
GATAGCGCGCTTCGTCGACCTGCGGGTCATGGCTGCCCATGAGCTGCAGCACCTCCCCGGCGGCGATGGTGTTCGTCGCATCGGCGAGCACCCGCATCACTCTCATGTCGTCGACTTCGACCATCATCTGGAACGCGCGCGAGTAGAGGAAATCGCCGACCAGCACCGCCGCCGCGTTGCCGAAGGCGGCGTTGGCAGTCGGCTGGCTGCGGCGCAGCCGCGACTCGTCGACCACGTCGTCGTGCAGCAGCGTGGCAGTGTGGATGAACTCGATCACCGCGGCGAGGGTGAAGCGCGTCGCGGCCGGGCTGCGCTCGTTCGCCCCGGCGGCCCCGCAGGCGAGCAGCAAGAGCGCCGGGCGCAGCCGTTTTCCGCGCGAGCCGACGATGTACTGCGCGACCTGGCGCACCAGCGGCACGTCGGATTCGAGCCGCAGGCCGATCAGCTCGTCGACGCGCCGCATGTCGTCGGCGATCGGCGCCAGCATGGACACAAAGCTCATGATTCCCTTATAATTCGCGCCCTTTCAGGCAGAACGCAAATGTACGCAGTCATCAAGTCCGGCGGCAAACAATATCGCGTCGAATCCGGCGCTAAGCTTCGCGTCGAGCGGCTCCTTGCGGAGATCGGCGCCGCGGTATCGTTCGACGAGGTGCTGCTCGTCGGTGACGGCGACGCGGTGAAAGTCGGCGCGCCGCTCGTTTCAGGAGCCTCCGTGAAGGCAACCGTGCTCGCGCAGGGTCGCGACGACAAGGTGCGCATCTTCAAGCTGCGTCGGCGCAAGCACTATCAGAAAACGCAGGGACACCGGCAGTCGTATACCGAGGTCCGCATCGACGACATCGTCCAAGGGTAGCGAGCCATGGCACACAAGAAAGCGGGCGGCAGCTCGCGCAACGGGCGCGACTCGCAGGCCAAGCGCCTCGGCGTCAAGGTCTTCGGCGGCGAGCGCGTCAACGCGGGACAGATCCTGGTGCGCCAGCGCGGCACCCGGGTCCATCCGGGGGAGAACGTCGGCATCGGCCGCGACCACACGCTGTACGCCCGGGTTGCCGGCCAGGTGCAGTACCGCGTGCGTGGCGAGGACAACAACAACACCGTGAGCGTGATAAAGGAGAGCACCGGGCAAACTGCTCCGGCTTAGCCGGTCCCTGCTCCCGAAAAGCCCTATCGACAGCCGGTAGGGCTTTTTTCTTTGTAGACCATGAAATTCATCGACGAGGCGAAGATCGAGGTGCACGCGGGCCGGGGCGGCAACGGCGCCGCGCACTTCCGCCGTGAGAAGTACGTGCCGCGCGGCGGGCCCGACGGCGGGGACGGCGGCCGGGGCGGCAGCGTATGGGCCCGCGCCGACCGCAACATCAACACGCTCATCGACTACCGCTTCGCCCGCATCCACCGCGCCGCGGACGGGGCGCGCGGTGCCGGCTCCGACTGCAACGGCCGCGCGGGCAGCGACCTCGAGCTGCGCGTGCCGGTGGGCACCGTGATCCGCGACGAGGGAACGGGCGATCCGGTCGCCGACTTGGTGCGCGACGGCGCGCGCGCGCTGCTCGCGCGCGGCGGCCAAGGCGGCCTCGGCAACGTGCATTTCAAGTCGAGCGTCAACCGTGCGCCGCGCCAGTTCACCCGCGGCGAGCCGGGGGAAAGCCGGCGTCTCGTGCTCGAGCTGCGCGTGCTCGCCGACGTTGGCCTGCTCGGGCTGCCGAACGCCGGGAAGTCCTCGTTCATCCGCGCGGTGTCGTCCGCCCGGCCGAAGGTCGCCGACTACCCGTTCACTACACTCAATCCATCGCTCGGCGTCGTGCGAGTCGGTGACAGGAGCTTCGTCATCGCCGACATTCCGGGCCTCATCGAAGGCGCCGCCGAGGGCGCCGGACTGGGCCACCAGTTCCTGCGCCACCTCTCGCGCACGCGCTTGCTGCTGCATCTCGTCGACCTGACGGACGAGGAAGCGGTTCCGCATGCGCGCGTGATCGCGGCCGAGCTGAAGAAATATGACACGACGCTCTATGGCAAGCCACGCTGGCTCGTCTTCAACAAGATGGACCTGCTGGCCGACGCGAAGCAGCGCGCCGGGCGAATCGTCGCGCGGCTGCGCTGGAAGCGGCCGTGGTTCGTCGTCTCGGCGCTCAGCGGCGAGGGCTGCGAGGCCGTGACCAAGGCAATCACGCGGGAGCTCGCCGCATGACCGTCGTCCAAGCCGCGCGGTCTCTGGTGGTCAAGGTCGGCTCCTCGCTCGTCACCGACCAGGGCCGGGGCCTCGATGCGGCGGCCATCGGCCGCTGGGCGGCGCAAATCGCCGCGCTCGTGCGCTCGGGGCGCAAGCTGGTGCTGGTCTCGAGCGGCGCCATCGCCGAGGGCATGCAGCGGCTCGGCTGGGCGCGCCGGCCGCAGACCATGCATGAGCTTCAGGCGGCCGCCGCCGTCGGGCAGATGGGCCTCGTCCAATGCTACGAGAGCTGCTTCCGCAGCCACGGCCTGCACACCGCGCAGGTCCTGCTCACCCATGCCGACCTGGCGGACCGGCAGCGCTACCTGAATGCGCGCTCAACGCTGCGCACGCTGCTCGGCCTGCAAGTCATCCCGGTGATCAACGAGAACGACACGGTGGTGACCGACGAGATCAAGTTCGGCGACAACGATACGCTCGGCGCGCTGGTCACCAACCTGGTGGAGGCGGACGTGCTCGTCATCCTGACCGACCAGGCCGGGCTCTACGAGGCCGACCCGCGCCGCCATCCCGGCGCGAAGCTCGTCGCCGAGGCGGACGCCGCCGATGCGCGCCTCGACGCCATGGCCGGCGGCTCGGGCAGCCACATCGCCAAAGGCGGCATGCTTACCAAGATCCACGCGGCGCGGCGCGCGGCGCGCAGCGGCGCGCACACCGTAATCGCCTCCGGCCGCGAGCCGGATGTCCTGCTGCGCCTCGCCCACGGCGAGCGGCTGGGCACGCTGCTGCGCGCGAGCACGGTTCCGCTCGCCGCCCGCAAGCAGTGGCTGGCCGATCATCTCAGCGTCGCCGCGCGTCTGAGTCTCGACGCGGGCGCGGTGCAGGCGCTTTGCCGCGACGGCAAGAGCCTTCTGCCGATCGGGGTCACCGAGGTACTCGGCGACTTCCAGCGCGGCGAAGTCGTCGCCTGCGTTGATCCGCAGGGGCGCGAGGTGGCGCGCGGCCTCGTCAATTACTCCTCGGAAGAAACGCGGCGCATCATGCGCCGGCCCTCGGCGGAAATCGAGGCCGTGCTCGGCTACATGGACGAGGCCGAACTGATCCATCGGGACAACCTGGTGCTGCTCTAGGATTCGCTGCGACCGCCCTGGCGAAGGGCGCGCAGGCCTTCTTCGCCGTCACGGATGGGTTGGCCCTTCTCGCAGAAATAGTCCCTTTGCAGAACCTGGCGCCAGGGACCGCCGCGCGGCCCGGAGAGTGGCTGCCAGTCCCCCGCCCGCACTGCCCACGCGCTGTCGGCGTGCCCGGTCGCGTAGATGCGGTACTCGCCCGTTGCGCAGCGCAGGCCTTCGAAGCTCACGTTGTCCACGCGGTTCGGGCTGCGTGCGACCAGCACGTAGCGCACCACTGCGTCGTCGCCGACCGCGAGCGAGCGCGCGTCGACGAAGAAGCGGAAGCCGCCGCTCTCCGGCACCGCGAATTCGAGCAGGCTGGCCGCGGCCGGATACGGCGGCAGCGCCGTCTCGTGCTCCTGCCACGCCGGGGCGAGATGCCGGCGCTCCCAGTCGCTCTGCTCCTCCGGCGGCGCCGCGCAGGCCGCGAGCAGCAGCAGCGCGACGAGCGGCCTCAAGCCAGGTCGGCGGCGAGTGCGTCGCGCACCGCTGACCCGAGCTCGGTGCTCGCGCGATAGTCGGGGTGATCGACCCCCACGCTGACCGCCGCGCCGTGGCGCAGCCGCTCCCGCGCGGCGCGGTCGAGCTCGAAGCGCAGGAAATGCACCGAGGAAGTCTTCTCCTCGGTCTCGCGCTCGAGATCCTCGTCGGCGATGGCAAAGACCCGCCCGCTGCCCTGCACCTGCACCCAGAGCTGCCGTTCGATGCCCTTCAGGCGCGCCAGCATCTGGCGGCGCTCCTCGAGCTCCGGGTATTCGATGAGCAGCGTCGCCTTCCAGTTGGAGCCGTCGGGCACCAGGGGGTTGTAGGTGTCGAGCTCGTGCTGGATGCCTTCCTCCTCGAAGATCCGCTCGATGCGCAGCATCTCCTGCACCTGGTAGCGGATCGTCAGCTCGTCCTCGAACTGCAGCGTCAGGTGCTCGCCGAGGTGGACCGTGCGGCGCTTCTTGTGCTCGATCACCTTCGCGCGGAAGGCGTTGCGCTCCCGGGAGTAGGTCTCGAGGGAAAGCAGGCTTTCCCGGCTAATCACTCAACCCGTCCAGCGCCTTCTGGAAGCGGTTGGCGTGGCTCCGCTCGGCCTTGGCGAGCGTCTCGAACCAGTCGGCGATCTCGCCGAAGCCCTCGTCGCGCGCCTGCTTCGCCATCCCGGGGTACATGTCGGTGTACTCGTGCGTCTCGCCCGCGACCGCCGCCTTCAGGTTCTCGCGCGTCCTGCCGATCGGCAGATTGGTCGCCGGGTCGCCCACCGCCTCGAGATACTCGAGGTGCCCGTGCGCGTGCCCCGTCTCGCCTTCCGCGGTGGAGCGGAACAGCGCCGAGACGTCGTTCTGGCCCTCCACGTCGGCCTTCGCCGCGAAATACAGGTACCGGCGGTTCGCCTGCGACTCGCCCGCGAACGCCGCCTTCAGATTCTCGTGCGTCTTGCTGCCCTTCAGCGCTTTCAT
>DASQYN010000291.1:0-6215 GCA_035639215.1 Burkholderiales bacterium | reverse complement strand
GTTGTACATCGGCACCGACGCGTAGAAATGGTGCTCGATGTGGTAGCCGACGTTGTGCGGGAAGAGAATCCAGCGCAGCCATGCCGGCGCGAGGTTGGTGCGCGCCGCGGTCAGGGGCGAGGAGAAGTCGGCGGTCGCGCCGTGCTCGGCGATGGCGCGCAGCCTGAGGATCGCCTGGACCACGGTGACGAGCGGCAGGATCCAGAGGATGAGGTACTGCACGAGATAGCCCGTCGCCGTCATGACGGCGAGCAGCGCGATGTGAAAGCCGATCACGGTATCGCGGTCGCGCCGCGCCTCCGCGCGCAGTTTCGGCGAGGTGTCGTCGAGCGGCCGCATGGCGACGTTGGTGGCGGTATTGAGCGCCGGCGCGCCGCCGAGGAAGTAGGCGTAGGTCTTCCACGCGGTAAGGCCGGTCAGGTCTTTCAGCAGCTTCTTGACCAGATAGGCGCGTCCGCGCGGGTAGCCGCCATGCAACGCCGTGTCCGGATCCAGCTCGCCGTAAAGGTTGTTGTGATGCAGGCGGTGGATCACCCGGTAGGTGCACATGGAAAGGCCCTGCACGGTCGCGCATGCCCTGCCGACCCAGTCATTTAGTCTTCGGTGCTCGAAGAGCAGATAGTGGGCGGCATCGTGCGCGATGACGAAGAGCGCATGCTGCCGGGTGCCGATGATGATCACCGCTGGAATGAGCACCAGCGGATTGGGCCAGTAGGCGAGCGCCACGACGATCGCGGCGGCGATGACGGCGAAGTCTTCGAGGATGGCGAGCATTGCCCGCCATCCGGAGCGCTTCGCGAGGTGCGCTACGAGCTCCTTCGGCAGCGCCTGACGGTAGTCGTCTTTGAATTCTTCGCCGCGCAACTTACTTATCGATGCCGCCGACCAATATGTACTTCACTTCGAGGTATTCCTCGAGGCCGTACTTCGATCCCTCGCGTCCAAGGCCGGACTGCTTCACGCCGCCGAAGGGCGCGATCTCGGTGGAGATGATGCCGACGTTGGCGCCGACGATGCCGGTCTCCATCGCCTCGGCGACGCGGAAGATGCGGCCGACGTCGCGGCTGTAGAAGTAGCCGCACAGGCCGAACTCGCTGTCGTTCGCGAGGCCGATCACCTCCTGCTCGGTCTTGAAGCGGATGAGCGGCGCGACCGGGCCGAAGGTCTCCTCGTGCGAGACGAGCATCTTCGGCGAGACGTTGGTGATTACGGTCGGCTGGAAGAACAGGCCGCCTCGCGGGTCCCGTTTTCCTCCCAAAACAATTTTCGCTCCCTTGCCGAGCGCGTCGGCGACGTGCGTCTCGACTTTCTTCAATCCCTGCTCGTCGATGAGCGGCCCGATCACGACGCCCGGCTCGTTGCCCGCGCCGACCTTGAAGCCCTTGACCTTCTCGGCGAGCTTGGCGGCGAACTTGTCGTAGACGCCGTCCTGCACATAGATGCGGTTCGCGCAGACGCAGGTCTGGCCGGCGTTGCGGTACTTGGACGCCAAGGCTCCCTCCACGGCGGCGTCCAGATCCGCATCATCGAACACGATGAAGGGCGCGTTGCCGCCGAGCTCGAGCGAGAGCTTCTTGATCGTGTCGGCCGACTGGCGCATCAGGATCCTGCCGACCTCGGTCGAGCCGGTGAAGGAGAGCTTGCGCACCTTCGGGTTCGCGCAAAGCTCGCTGCCGATCGTCGGCGCGTCGCCGGTGACGATGTTCAGCACGCCTTTCGGGATGCCGGCGCGCTCGGCGAGCTCCGCCATGGCGAGCGCGGAGAAGGGCGTCTGCTCGGCGGGCTTCAGCACCACGGTGCAGCCGGCGGCGAGCGCCGGGCCGGCCTTGCGCGTGATCATCGCGTTGGGGAAGTTCCAGGGCGTGATCATCGCCGCGACGCCGATCGGCTGCTTGATGACCAGCACGCGCTTGTCGGCCTGGTGCGTCGGGATCACGTCGCCGTAGGCGCGCTTGCCTTCCTCGGCGAACCATTCGATGAAGGAGGCGCCGTAGGCGATCTCGCCGCGCGCCTCGGCGAGCGGCTTGCCCTGCTCGGCGGTGAGAATCTGCGCAAGGTCCTCCTGCGCCGCCATCATCAGGTCGAACCATTTGCGCAGGATCGCCGCGCGCTCCTTGGCGGTCTTCGCACGCCACGCCGGCCAGGCGCGCTCCGCCGCGTCGATCGCTCGCTTCGTCTCCGCGACGGCCATGTCGGGCACCGAGCCGAGCGTGTCGCCGGTGGCGGGATTCCTCACCGGGATCGTCTTCTTGCTCTCGGCCGAGACCCACTGGCCGTCGATGTAGCACTGCTCGCGGAAGAGCTTCGTGTCCTTCAGGGAAAAGCCGGCGAGACCGGCGACGGGTGCATTCATGGGGGCTCCTCGGGAAGGTTTTCATTTTACGCCCCGGAATTCGGGGTCAGGACCGCAATTCAGGCGGCGCGCGGCTAAGCGAATTACGGTCCTGGCCCCGAATTAATATGACGGGCATGAAACCGTGGCTCCTTTTCGCGCTCGGCTCCGCCTTCTTCGCCGGACTGACCGCGATCCTCGGCAAAGTCGGCGTCGCCGGCCTCAATTCCAACCTCGCGACGCTGATCCGCACGATCGTCATCCTCGCCGTCACGGCTGCGATCGTTTCGTTGCGCAGGGAATGGGTCGCGCCGCAGGCGCTGGCCATGAAGCCGGTCATGTTCCTCGCGCTCTCCGGAATCGCCACCGGCCTCTCGTGGCTCTGCTACTACCGCGCGCTGCAGCTCGCGCCCGCATCGCTCGTCGCGCCGATCGACAAGCTGAGCGTGGCGTTCGCGATAGCGCTCGGCGTGCTGGTGCTCGGCGAGCCGCTCACCTGGCAGGTCGCGCTGGGCGGCGCGCTGGTCGTCGCGGGCGCGCTCGTCATCGCGATCGGCTGACGTAAGCGGCTCGAAATTCGGGGACGGAGCCCGAACTCCAACGCCTGATAGCGGCTGTCGCAAACACAATCCTCGCCCCCGGCGAATGAACACCTGACGTAAGCGGTACGACAGTCTGCGTTACTAGACTGGCCTTCCCGTGGGGACTAAATCGCTGCGCTTGCTCGTCGCTTGCCTCGCGCTCGGCGCGACGGACGCCTTCGCCGGCCTCGACCACAAGGTCACGTACGACGACAGCGGCATCTGGAACCGCAGCGACCAGAACCTGCTGCGTTATGGGGCTCTGCTCACCACGGCCGGCATCGCGCTATGGGAAGGCGGCGACACGCGGCTCGGCAAGAATGCCTGGCAGTCGATCGATTCGGTAACGATGGCTACGATCATCGCCGAGACCGGCAAACGCGCCACCGGGCGCCTGCGCCCGGCCGAGACCGACGATCCGCATCAGTGGCGCATGGGCGGGCGCAGCTTCCCGAGCGGCGAGGTGGCCGAGATCAGCGGCATCGTCACGCCCTATGTGCTCGAGTACGGGAGCGAGCACCCCTCGGTCTACGCGCTCGAGCTCCTCCCTGTCTACGACGCCATCGCGAGAGTCAAGGTCCAGGCGCACTGGCAGAGCGACGTCATCGCCGGTTTCGCCATAGGTACCGTGAGCGGGTTCGTCGCCTATCATCGGGAATTGCCGCTCATCCTCGGCCTGATGCCGCACGGCATCTCGGTCGGCTTGCGCACGCGCTTCTGACATGACGGCGACCGAACCGCGCAGCTGGACGCGCGACGCGCTGATTGCGTTCGGCGTCTGCGCGCTCGCCGCCGCGCTCTTCGCCGACGGCAGGCTCGACCTCGCCGCCGCGGGCTTCTTCTATCGCGCCGACGGCACCGAGCGCTGGCCGCTCGGCGAGCGCATGCCGTGGTCGCTCCTGTACCGCATGGCGCCATGGATCACCGCCTCGCTCGTGCTCGGCGGCCTCGCCGCGCTGGCGGTCCGCGCATGGCGCCGCCGGGCCACCTTCGTTCTCCTCATGCTGGTTATAGGTCCGGGGCTGCTCATCAACGGCGTGTTCAAGGACCACTGGGAAAGACCGCGGCCGCGCGACGTGATCGAGTTCGGCGGCGCAGCGCATTACACGCCTGCGCCGCTGCCCGGCGAAGGCGGCAAGTCTTTCCCGTGCGGTCATTGCTCGGTCGGCTTCCTCTATGGCCTCGGCTGGTGGATCTGGAGCGCCACGCGGCCGCTCCTCGCCGCCGCCTCGCTCGGGCTCGGCCTCGCCATGGGCATCGCGCTCGGCATCGGGCGTATGGCGGCGGGCGGGCACTTCCTCTCCGACATCGTCTGGTCGGCGCTCATTCCGTTCTTCCTGGCGCACGCTCTCTACCACTACATGCTGCCTCATCCTTCGCGCCTTTGGCGGCTCGCGCCGCTCGGCGCGGTTATCGGCGCGGCCGGGATCCTCGCGGCGCTTTTCGTAACGGCGCACGGCACGCCGATCGCCGCCGACATACCGCTGGCACGCTACGGCGAGGCGCCGCGCGTATTCGAGCTCGCCGCGCCGACGGCTAACGTCGACATTGTCGTCCTCGACGAGCGGGAGCCGAGCGTCTCGATCGCGGGCGAGCTGCACGGCTTCGGCCTGCCGACCAGCCGACTCGGCACCTCGCAGACCTTCGTGCAAGCGCCCTTGCCTATGCTGCGCTACGCGATCGAGCAGAGCGGCTGGTTCACGGACCTCGACGCCGCGGTGTCGGTTCACCTGCCGCGCGGCCGCTTCGAGCGCCTCGTCGTTCGCCTCGGCCGCGGCAACGTGACCGTGAAAGACGCCACGGCCGCCCACGTGCTCGCCACGGGCGCGCTCGTGGTCGACGTCAAGACCGGCGCCGGCCAAGTGCGGATCGAGTAAGCCGCCACTCGTGCCAGATAAGCACTACGACGAAGACGTCGAAGGCGCTTAGGGCAATGAGCCCCGCGCCGTGCGTGTGCGAGAAGCGATAGAGCTGGTAAACGATGAACAGCCCCAGCACGACGATCGATGCCGGATAGGCCCAGAGCCGGTTCATCAGCAGCCCGGCAACCAGCCCGACCTTCACGAGGCCGTGGCTAAGAAGATAGAACGCATAAAAGTGCTTGGCTCCGACGCTGAAGTGGTGAGCGAGGGCCTCGAGGTGGGTGGCGACGAAGTCCTGGGGATCCTCGATGAGCTCTTGCTGCGTCAGCCGGTCGACCCAACGAGCGAGCGTGGCGGTGCTCGCGAAGGCGAAGAACAGTCCGGCGGCGCATTCGGCGAGCGCGTGCAGACCCTTCGCGATGAGGCTCGCCTCGAAGAGCTGGTGGATGCGTCGTTCGTTCATGATCGGGGACGGAGCCCTGGCCGCAGGAGTTCGGGCTCCGTCCCGGAATTCAGAACGTGCCCGGGTAGGCGCCGCCGTCGATGAGGAAGTTCTGGCCGGTGACGTAGCTCGCCTGCGCGCTGCAGAGGTAGGCGCAGGCATCGCCGAACTCCGCAATGTTGCCGAGGCGGCCGGCGGGAATCCCCTTCACGCGGTTCGCCTTCGCCTCCTCCTCCGTGACGCCCGCCTGCTTGGCGAAGCCGGCGAGGGTCTGGCGCACGCGGTCGGTGTCGAAAGAGCCGGGGAGCAGGTTGTTGATCGTGACGTTGTGCTTCACCGTCTGGCGCGCGAGCCCGGCGATGAAGCCCGTGAGCCCGGTGCGCGCGCCGTTCGAAAGCCCGAGCGCCGGGATCGGCGCCTTCACCGAGCTCGAGGTGATGTTGACGATGCGTCCGAAGCGGCGCTGGATCATGGCGTCGACCGTCGCCTTGATGAGCTCGATGGGCGTGATCATGTTCGCGTTCACCGCCTTCATCCACGCCTCGCGGTCCCACTCGCGGAAGTCGCCGGTCGGCGGGCCGCCCGCGTTGTTCACCAGGATGTCGGGCGAAGGGCAGGCGGCGAGCGCGGCCTTCCGGCCCTCGTCGGTGGTGATATCGCCCGCCACTGCGGTAACGTTCACGCCGTATTGCTTGCGGATTTCCTGCGCCGTCGCTTCGAGCACATCCCGGGTGCGCGCCGTGATCACGAGGCTGACGCCTTCCCGCGCAAGCGACATCGCGCAGCCCTTGCCCAGTCCTTTCGATGCCGCGCATACGATCGCCGTCTTGCCGCGAATTCCAAGATCCATCACTTCCTCCGAGAAGAAGGGGTCAGAGCAATTTTCCGGTAACAAATTGATTCGCGCTGCAAGACGTTTTGTTTCAGGAAAATTGCTCTGACCCCTTTAGTTGCGTTTAAGGGAAACCAGAAGGACGCCGGCGATGACGAGCAGCCCG
>DASQYN010000290.1:0-4761 GCA_035639215.1 Burkholderiales bacterium | reverse complement strand
CGGAAGCGGCAACCTTGCGCTCGCCTATGCGCACTACGAGCCGCGAGCGCGGGTTTACGCGTCGGACCTCTCTGCGGAAGCGGTCGAGCTTGCGCGGCACAACGCCGCGTACACCGGCCTCGCATCGCGCGTCGAGTTCCGCGTCGGCGATCTCCTAGAGCCGTTCGACGCGGAGCCCTTTCTGGCGGCGTGCGATTTCCTGAGCTGCAACCCGCCGTACATCTCGACCGCGAAAGTGAAGGCGATGCATCCCGAAATCTCGCTCTTCGAGCCCGAGGCGGCGTTCAACGGCGGCGTGTACGGGGTATCGATCCTCACCCGCCTGGTGCGTCAGGCGCGGCGCTTCCTCAAGCCGGGCGGCTGGCTCGGCTTCGAGGTCGGCCTCGGCCAGGGCGGCATGCTCGCCCGGCAGCTCGCCAAGAACCCGGACTTCTCGATCGTCGAGCGCTTCACCGATGGCGCCGGCGAGGTGCGGGCCATCCTGGCGAGAACCTCGCCGCAGGCATGAGCGCTGCGGAAGTGCTCAACAAGGCGCGCGCGCGGCGCGCCGCTTTCGCTCTCGGGCCTCGCTGGTTGCGGCTTCTCTACCTCGACTACCGCCGTTACCGCGCGGCGGGCCGCTCGGCCGCTGCCACCATTTTCCTCACCCAGGGCTTCTGGGCGAGCTTGGTCTACCGGCTCTCGCACGCCTTCGTCGATGCGCTCCCGGAAGGGATCGTGCGCACGCTCGCCCGCGCTCTCGCGGCAGTGGCGCAGAAGCTGGTGGAGATCGTCACCGGGATCTGCATTCCGCGCGACTGCGAGATCGGCGGCGGCCTCTACCTGCCGAGCTTCGGTAGCATCATCCTCAGCCACGGCTCGATCGGCGAGAACTGCACCATCGAGCACAGCGTGACGCTCGGCATCGCCGGCAAGGGCGAGGAACGCGGCCATCCGACAATCGGCGACCGGGTATTCGTCGGCGCGCACTCGATGATCGTCGGCCGGATCACGATCGGCGATGATGCGCTGATTTTCCCCGGCTCGATCGTCACGCGCTCGGTGCCGCCGGGCGCGGTGGTGATGGGCCATCCGGCGCGCGTCGTGTCCCGCGACGGCAGCTTCGAGTGGATCGCCTACGACGGCATGGAGAGCGATGCGCGTCGACGCGCGGCGCTAGAAGCGGCGGAATAGCCAGAACCACTCCTTCGTGTCGCCCGGCCGCGTGCCGTGCCAGGCGAGCCGCCAGCGGCTTCCGGCAGGCGGCGGCTCGGGGCTCGCGCCGTTCACGAGGAGCAGGGGACAGTCGGCGCTGCTTTCCGGCACGGTAAGCAGGCCGGCGAAGTACTCGAACATGGCGCGCTGCGGCTCGCTCAGGCTGCGGCCCGCTACGCAGCCGGCCACCGGCGGCCAGTGCCGGCGCAGGTCCTCGGCCACGCCGCGATAGGTCTTCCCGTAGTCGATCCAAGGCATCCATAGCGTCATTGCGAGGCCCCAAGCGAGCGTCACGGCGGCGAGCCAGCGCACCGGCAGATGCGGCTCGAGCCTGAGGCAACAGGCGCAGAGCGCGGTCACGGCGAGCGCGGCGAAAAGCCAGGAAGCTTGCAGCCGGGGAGCGAACCCGGGCCCGAATCGCTCGAGGAGCTCCGGGCGCCAGCCGGCGAGCACCGCGAGCCATGCGCCCCAAAGCGCCAGCGCCGCGAGTCCGGCCGCCCACAGCGCGGCTCGCTCGAGCAGCCACGCCAGCCAGCGCGGCGCCGAGTCGAGCTCGAGGGACGCGACCACGACGAGCGGCACGAGCAACGGCAGGCCGTAGAGCGTGCGTGCGGAAGCCGACGCGCTCAGCACGCCGAAGGTCACGGCGAAGGCGAGAAAGCCGAGCTGCACCTGCGGGGAGCCGGGTCGCCGGAAAAACGCCCAGAGCGCGAGCGGCCAGGCGGGAAGCGCGAACCAGACGAGCGCCTTGGCGTAATGCCAGTGATCCTGCACGCCGCCGAGCTCCGCTGCGCCGGTGAAGCGGCCGAGGTTGTTCACCCACAGCCATTCGCCGAAGAGGGCCGGCGAATGTCGGTACAGCAGCCAGGGCCAGACCAGCAGCCAGGGCGCGAGCGCCGCGACCGCGAAACCCCATTGCCGCCAGCTGCCGCGCCAGGCGGGGAAGGCGGGCAGGAAGAGCGCGGTGAGGCCGAGCACCCCCGGTCCGATCAGCCCCTTCGAGAGGAAGGCGATGCCTGCGCCGGTGCCGAGGACGAGCCCGCGCGACTCGCACAGCCCGTAGAACCCGATGGCGATGCCGGCGAGGAGCGCGTTGTCGGTGATGAGCTGATGCGCATGCTCGAGATAGCCGAGGCATCCGGCGAGCAGCAGCGGCGCGGCGATGCGCCGCCCGGCGGCGAGCCAGGTGAAGAAAAGCGCGAGCCCGACGTAGAGCGCCGATGCCAGGCGCGCCGCCTCGGGGAGCGGCAGCACTTCGCCGAATGCCTTCGCGAGCAGCGCGGCGCTCCAGAAGAAGAGCGGCGGCTTCTCCATGAACGGCTGGCCGGCGAGTGTCGGCACGAGCCAGTCGCCTTTTTCCAGCGCCTCGTAGACCAGGCCGAAGGTATAGGCCTCGTCGGGCTTCCACGGGTCGTGGCCGAAGAGCCCGAGCGCGAGCCAGGCGCCGAGGAGCAAGACGATAGCGAAGTGCCGAGGCGTGCGCGTGCCCATGTCCACCGACCGAGCGGGAAAAGCAGCATGAAGCCGGGATGTTTCGCCCGTACCTTACGCAGGCGATCTGAGCGGCGCTTGGCGAGCGGCTGGCGCGAGCCTTGCGGTACAGACGCCTGTCAGGCAGGCGAAGGGGCGGCGCCAGCGGACAGGCCGCGCTGCATCTCCGCGAGCTCGCTGTCGCCCAGCGTCTCCTTCTGCAGCAGGCGCTCCGCCCAGCGCTCCAGCAGCGCCTTCTCCCGCAGCAGGATGGCGCGGGCCTTCTGGTAGACCGCCTCGACGATCTCCCGCACCGCGACGTCGATCTCGCGCGCCGTCGCCTCGCTGTACTCGCGGTGCCCCTGCGGCATCGGCCCGCCCAGGAACGGCGGCCGCTCGTCCTCGTAGGCGACAGGGCCCAGCGCTTTCACCATGGCATAGCGCATCACCATGCTGCGCGCGATGTCGGTGACTTTCGCGAGGTCGTCGGCAGCGCCGGTGGAGGTGTGGCCGAACACCACGTCCTCGGCGGCGCGGCCGCCGAGGAGCACCGCCATCTTGTTCTCGAGCTCCTCGCGCGTCATGAGAAACCGGTCCTCGGTCGGGCGCTGGATCGTGTAGCCGAGCGCGCCGACGCCGCGCGGGATGATCGACACCTTGTGCACCGGGTCGCTGCCGGGCAGCGACATCGCGACGAGCGCATGGCCGAGCTCGTGGTGCGCGACGACCCGTCGCTCGCGCGGATTAAGCAAGCGGTTTCTCTTCTCCAGCCCCGCCACGATCCGCTCCACCGCCTGGTTGAAATCCTCCATGGCGACGGCCTCGGCGCCGCGCCGCGTGGCGAGCAGCGCCGCCTCGTTCACCAGGTTGGCGAGGTCCGCCCCGGAGAAGCCGGGGGTGAGGGCGGCGACCTGTTCCAGGTCCACGTCCTTGGACAAGCTTATTTTTCGCGCGTGGACGCGGAGGATCTGGACGCGGCCGATGCGGTCGGGCCGGTCGACCAGCACCTGGCGATCGAAGCGCCCGGCGCGCAGCAGCGCCGGATCGAGGATCTCGGGCCGGTTGGTGGCGGCGAGCAGCACCAGGCCGGTGCTCGGGTCGAAGCCGTCGAGCTCGACGAGCAGCTGGTTGAGCGTCTGCTCCTTCTCGTCGTGCCCGCCCAGCGGGCCGGCGCCGCGCGCCCGGCCGAGCGCGTCGAGCTCGTCGATGAAGATGATCGCCGGCGCCTTCTGCCGCGCCTGCTCGAACAGGTCGCGGACCCGCGCCGCGCCGACGCCGACGAACATCTCGACGAACTCCGAGCCGGAGATGGAGAAGAAGGCGACGCCCGCCTCGCCGGCCACGGCGCGCGCGAGCAGCGTCTTGCCGGTGCCGGGCGGGCCGATCAGCAGCACGCCCTTGGGCACGCGTGCGCCGAGCCGGCCGTATTTCTTCGGCTCCTTCAGGAACTCGACCACCTCCTGAAGCTCGGCCTTCGCCTCGTCGACGCCCGCCACGTCGGCGAACGTGACGCCGGTCTTGTTCTCGACGTAGATCTTCGCCCGGCTCTTGCCGATGCTCATGAAGCCGCCGCCCATGCCGCCCATGCCCTGGCTCATGCGCCGCGCGAGCAGGTACCACACGCCGAAGAAGATGAGCGCCGGCAGCACCCACGAAAGGACGTCGCGCAGCAGCGTGCTCTCGTAGACGCGCGTGTACTTGACGCCGTACTTGTCCAGCCGCTCGGCGAGATCGGGCTGCACGAGGTTCGCCACCGCCACCGTCTTGCCGCCCTCCTTCGCGGTGAATTTGCCGGTGATGCGCTGGTCGGAGATCACCACCTCCTCGATCTTGTGCTCTTTCAGCAGCTTCTCGAACTCGCTGTAGGGCACCACCTCGATGGTCTGCGCGCGCTGCCACGCCTCCTGAATGAAGATCATGGCCACGACGGCGAAGGCGATGTAGGCGATATGAAAGCGGGTTCGGCGTTCCATGGCTCAATTTTCCCTTGAAGTGCGCACGGCTGTCCCCATCTTCACTGAGTAGATAGGGCCAAAGCCCCGAAAGATCAACCAGATGCGATTCGACAAGTTCACCACCAAGCTGCAGGAAGCGCTC
>DASQYN010000289.1:0-4457 GCA_035639215.1 Burkholderiales bacterium | reverse complement strand
GCCGCTCGTGTAGAAGAGCCATGCCGGGTCGTCCGGCCCCGCCTCCGCGGGCGGGACTGAATTGCCACGAAGCCTTCCCAGCTCGCTCAAAGGCATCGCATCCGGGATGGCGGACTCGAGATCCGGCGTGACGAAGCACGCTTTCGCGCCCGAGTTCTCCAGGATGTAGGCGAACTCCTTCGCGTGCAGCTTGGCGTTCATCGGCACGGCGACGAGGCCCGCGTGCCAGCAGGCGAAGAGCACCTCGAGGTACTCGGGGCAGTTCTTCATGGCGATGGCGACGCGCTCTGCGCCTTTCAGCTGGAGCCTGTTGCGAAAACCGTCGGCCAGGCGCGCCACGCGATCGGCCAGCTCGCCGTACGAGACGACGGCTCGCTTGCCGACCGCGATCGCGGGCGCCTCAGGCCGAAGCCGTGCGCTGCGAAGCAAGAGATGCGCGAGGTTCATCGAGTCGGAAAAGGGCGATCGCGTTCGCCGCAGCCTCTGCGGCCACTTCCTCCGGCGCACGGCCGAGCGCCGCGGCCACGGTCCTCGCGATATGCGGCAGGAACGCCGGCTCGTTGCGCCGCGCCTTCGGCTGCGGGTGCATGTCGCGCGGGGTCAGGTAGGGGGCATCGGTTTCCAGGAGCAATTTTTCCCGTGGAATTTCCGGTACCAGCTCGACGAGGTGCCGGCCGCGCCGCTCGTCGCAGATCCAGCCGGTGATGCCGACATGGAAGCCGAGGTCGAGATAGGCGCGCAACTCTTCGCGCTGGCCGGTAAAGCAATGCGCCACGCCATCGCGGATCTTGTGATGGGAAAGGATCTGGGAGACGCGCGGGTGCGCGTCCCGCGAATGCAGGAATAGCGGCTTGCCGACCTCGAGCGCGAGCTCGAGCTGCGCGACGAACCATTTCTCCTGGTCGGGATGCGGCGAGTAGTTGCGGTTGAAGTCGAGCCCGCATTCGCCGATGGCGACGATGCGCGGATGCTGCGCCAGCTTTCTCAGCTCGGCGATCGTTTGCGGGCCGCAGTCGCGCGCATGGTGGGGATGTACGCCCGCGGTAGCGTAAAGGCCGAAGCGATCCGCGATCTCGGCGGCCATGCGGCTCTCCAGCACGGTCGTGCCGGTGACGATCATCGGCCAGACGCCGGCACTGCGCGCGCGCGAGATCACCGCCGCCAGATCGTCGTGGAAGCTGGAATGCGTCAGGTTGGCGCCGATGTCGATCACTGGAGCTTCTTCAGCCGATAGAGCAGCTCGAGCGCCTCGCGCGGCGAGAGCTCGTCCGGGTTCACCTTCTGCAGCTCTTCCCTCAAGGGATCGGCCGGCGGCTCGGGCGCCGCTTCGGCGGTCCTGGCAAAGAGGTCGCTCTGGCTGCCTCGTGCGATGCTCGCCTCCTCGAGCAGTTGCAGATAGCGCTTCGCCTGGCGGATCACGGCCTTCGGCACGCCGGCGAGCGCGGCGACCTGCAGGCCGTAGCTCTGGCTCGCCGGTCCCTCGGCCACCGCGTGCAGGAAGACGATGCTGTCCTTGTGCTCAACCGCGTCGAGGTGGACGTTCGCCACCTCCTTGTACTCGAGCGCGAGGCGGGTCATCTCGAAGTAGTGCGTAGCGAAAAGGGCGAGCGCCTTGTTCTTCTCGACGAGATGCCTGGCGATCGCCCAGGCGAGCGCCAGGCCGTCGAAAGTCGACGTGCCGCGTCCCACCTCGTCCATCAGGACCAGGCTCCTGTCGGTCGCGTTGTGCAGGATCGCCGCGCTCTCGGTCATCTCCACCATGAAGGTCGAGCGCCCGCCGGCGAGGTCGTCCGCGGCGCCGATGCGCGTGAAGATCTGGTCGACCGGGCCGAGCCGCGCGGCGCGCGCCGGCACGTAGCAACCGGCGTAGGCCATGAGCACGATGAGCGCCACCTGCCGCATGTAGGTGGACTTGCCGCCCATGTTAGGTCCGGTCACCAGCAACAAGGTCCGGGTCGGCGACAGCCGGCAGTCGTTGGCGATGAAGTTCTCCATCTCGGCCTCGACCACGGGATGGCGCCCGCCCTCGATCTCGATGCCGCGCTCGGCGACGAATTCCGGCCGCACATAGTTGCCGTGCGCCGCAACGGCGGCAAAGGCCGCGAGGACGTCGAGCTGGGCCAGCGCGCGCGCGATTTCCTGCAGCGTGGCGAGGTGCGCGCCAAGGTGCTCGATGAGCCCTTCGAAGAGCCGCTTCTCCAGCGCCAGCGCGCGATCGCGCGCCGACAGCGCCTTGTCCTCGAAAGCCTTCAGCTCGGGGGTGATATAGCGCTCGGCGCTCTTCAGCGTCTGGCGCCGTCGATAGTCGGCGGGCAGCGGCGCGCCCGCCCTTTCCAGCTGCGCGTTGCTGACCTCGATGTAGTAGCCGTGCACCGAGTTGTAGGCGACGCGCAGGGCCGCGATTCCCGTTCTCTCGCGCTCCTTCTTCTCCAGCTCAAGCAGGAACTCCCCGGAGTGCGACTCCAGCGAGCGCAGCTCGTCCAGCTCGGCGCTGTAGCCCTCGGCGATGACGCCGCCGTCGACGATGCGCGCCGCCGGTTCCGCTGCGAGAGACCGGGCGAGCAGGGAAAGGCAATCCTTCGGCACCGCCAGATCGGCAACCAGTTGCCGCAGCAGATCGGATTGCTCGCTTCCCGGGACGGCGTTCTGCAGATCGGGCAGCAGCCGCAGGCTGTCGCGCAATCCGGCAAGCTCGCGCGGCCGAACGCTTTTCAGCGCGACGCGTGCGCTGATGCGCTCGACGTCGGAGAAGCCGCGCAACGCCTTCTGAACTTCCGCAAAGCGTTCCATGAGGCAGGCGATCGCCTCATGGCGGTGCTTCAGCGGTCCGGTGTCGCGAAGCGGATGATGCAGCCAGTGCCGCAGCAGGCGGCTGCCCATGCCGGTGGCGCAGACGTCCAGGCGCGCGAAGAGCGTCGGCGCGGGCTCGCCGCGCAGCGTCTCGGTGATCTCGAGGTTGCGCCGCGTGGCGGCGTCGAGGCGCAGGTACTCGCCCGAGCGCTCCGGCGCGACCGCGACGACATGCGCGAGCGCCTGGCCCTGCGTCTTGCCGGCGTAGTCGAGGAGCGCGCCGCAGGCGCCGATCGCGAGCGTCATGTCCTCGCAGCCGTAGCCGGCGAGCGAGGCCGCGCCGAGCTGCTTCAGCAGCCGCCGCTTGCCGCTTTCGACCTCGAACTGCCAGGCCGGAAGGCGGGTGAGGAAATGGCCTTCGAGATGCACGCTTTCTTCGGCCAGCACCTCCGCCGGCGCGATGCGCCGCAGCTCGTTCAGCAGGTTCTGCGGGGCGATCTCGGCGACCCGCAGCGTGCCGCTTGCCAGCGAGAGCCACGCGAGCCCGATGGTCGACTTGTCCCTCGAGAGGGCAAGCAAGACATTGTCGGCCTTGTCGTCGAGCAACGAGGAGTCGGTGAGCGTTCCCGGCGTGACGATGCGCGTCACCTGCCGCTCGACCGGCCCTTTGGCGAGCGCCGGGTCGCCGATCTGCTCGCAGATCGCCACCGATTCGCCGAGACGCACCAGCTTGGCGAGGTACTGCTCGACCGCATGGACCGGCACCCCGGCCATCTTCACCGGCGCTCCGGCCGACTGACCGCGGGAAGTGAGCGTGATGTCGAGCAGCCGCGACGCCTTCTCCGCATCGTCGTAGAAGAGCTCGTAGAAGTCGCCCATCCGGTAGAACACCAGGATGTCCGGATGCTCGCCCTTGATGCGCAGGTACTGCTGCATCATCGGCGTGTGCTCCTGGAGGCGGTCGTTCAAGGCGGCGTCCCGTTCAGCGGCGATTATCGCTATTCTCCGGCGATGATCGGGAGGAAAGATCGATGAGCCAGCAATCGGTGCTATACGGCGTCGACGCCCGCGGCGTCGCGACGGTGACCCTCAACCGGCCGGAGGTGAACAACGCCTACGACGAAACGCTGATCGGCGGCTTGCACGATGCCATGGATGCGCTCGTCGCGCGCCAAGGTGTGCGCGTCGTCGTGCTGCGCGGGGCGGGGCGGCATTTCCAGGCGGGCGCCGATCTCAAGTGGATCCGCGGCCTGGCGGCGCAGGGCGCGGACGCCAACCTCCATGCTTCGCGGATGACCGCCACCGCCGTCGACCGGCTGAACCGGCTCGCGGTGCCGACGCTCGCGCTCGTGCAGGGCGGCTGCTTCGGCGGCGGCACGGGCATCGTCGCGGCCTGCGACATCGTCATCGCCGCCGAGGACGCGCTGTTCTCGATCGCCGAGACGCGCTGGGGCCTGATGGCGGGGATCATCCTGCCGCAGCTCGCCGATGCGATCGGCGCGCGCCAGGTGCGCCGCTATGCGCTCTCCGGCGAGCGCTTCGGCGCCGAGGAGGCGCGGCGCATCGGCCTCGCGCACGCCGTGGTTCCCGCGAGCGAGCTCGAGGCGGCCGGCGAGAGCATGGTGACGCAGCTTCTGCAGAATGCGCCGGAGGCCAACGCGCAAACC
>DASQYN010000288.1:0-6697 GCA_035639215.1 Burkholderiales bacterium | reverse complement strand
CCCGCCGCAATACTCGTCCATCAGCTTCTGCAGGCGTTCCAGACCCTGCTTGGGATTGATGTAGTGCGGGTTGACATCGCCCGCCACGATCGCGTTACGGTAGGTCCTGTAATGCTCCAGCGGCTTGTAGATCTCCGCCTTGCGCCGGTTGATCTGCTCGTCGGACACGACGATGCCTTCCGCCTTGCCGTCATCGATGTACTTGCAGGCGGCCTTCGCGGCGAGACGGCCTTCGGTGAACGAGCCGGACGAGAAGGCATGCGGCGTGCCGCCGACCGCGTCACCGGCGCCGAACAGGCCTTCGACGGTGGTCATGCGATTGTAGCCCCAGAAATACTCGGGCGGGGAAACGTCCTCGGGGCCCGAGCACCAGGCGCCCGAGCACGTCGCGTGCGAGCCCATGACGTAAGGCTCGGACGTCGTGAGCTCCGGGTTCTCGTTCTTCGGATCCACGTCGGTCGCGGCCCACAGCACCGCCTGGCCGACCGTCATGCCGAGGAAGTTTTCCCAGCCGACCTCTTCCAGGTGAGGATCCTGGAAGGCGCGCATGGTCACCATGTGGATGGGACCGCGGCCGGCATTCACTTCACTGATGATGCAATGGTTGCGCAGGCAGGTCGGGATCGGCCGATGCGTCAGGTGCGAAGCTTCCGGATCCAGATATTCCTTGCCGACCATTTGCTGAAGAGCGGGCCACCATTTGGACTCGTATTCCTCGCCCACGCCGTTTTGCGTGTAGGTCTTCAGGTGCAGAAAGTAGGCGCCGACCGGGCCGTAGCCGTCCTTGAAGCGCGCGAGGACGATGCGATTCTCCATCTGCGTCATCTTGGCGCCGGCGTCGATCATCAGGCCGTACGCGGACGCGGACGACCAGGGCGCATACCACGTGCGGCCGGACCCTTCGCCCGTCGAGCGCGGCTTGAAGATGTTGGAGGCGCCGCCGGCGCCGCAGATCACCGTCTTCGACTTGAAGACGTGGTAGTTGCCCGTGCGGACGTTGAAGCCGACGGCCCCGGCCACCCGGTTCGGCTTCGCTTCGTCCATCAGCAGGTGGGTGACGCAGATGCGGTTGAAGACCTTGTCGGCCGATTTCTTGGCGGCCTCGGCGACGATCGGCTTGTAGGACTCGCCGTGGATCATGATCTGCCATCGCCCTTCGCGAAGATAGCGCCCGGTCTTCGGGTTCTTCATGATCGGCAGGCCCCAATCCTCGAACTGGTGCACCGTGGAGTCGACGTGGCGCGCCATGTCGAACAGCAGGTCTTCCCGCACCAGCCCCATCAGGTCGATGCGGGCGTAGCGCACATGGTCCTCGGGATTGTTCTCGCCCCAGCGGGTGCCCATGTAGCAGTTGATGGCGTACAGGCCCTGGGCGACCGCACCCGAGCGATCGATGTTCGCCTTCTCGGCGATGACGATCTTCTTGTCCCGGCCCCAGAATCTCGCTTCCCAGGCGGCGCCGGTGCCGCCCAGACCCGCACCGACGACCAGGATGTCGATGCCATCTTCGATGATCGTTTTGGTAGCCATCAGTAGTACACGCCTTTCTTCAGCTTGAGGCCGGCGTCCTTGAGCGTGCGCAGGCCGCCGTCATCGAGGCGAATCCATTTCGGCTCGTTGTACAGGAGCTGGCTTTCGCGCATCTCCTGGCTCGGCGCGGGGGCGTCGGCGAGCCTGGGGATCGCCGTTCCCCAGGGCTTGGTGGTGATCGGCGAAAGGAAGTTCTTTTCCGTGCCGTTCCTGAACTTGATGCGCCAGGCGATCGTGCCTTTCTTCTCGTCCCGGTCGACGCGAACGCTGTGGCCCAGCGGCGCGAAGTCGGCATAGCCGCGCACGTCGATCGCATGCTGCGGGCAGGCCTTCACGCAGGAGTAGCACTCCCAGCACATGTTCGGCTCGATGTTGTAGGCGCGACGATAGGTCTCGTCGATGTGCATGATGTCCGAGGGACAGATGTCGACGCAGTGTCCGCATCCGTCGCACCTCGTCATATATACGAAGGTCGGCATAAGTCGGCTCTCCCCTTTTCTAGTAGTGGCGGGGCGCTTCGCGCTTGATGCCGAGGCCCATGTCCATGGGCGCGTCGCGCAGCAGCTCCATCGAGTGCCTCTTCTGCTGCTCGGGATCGTCGCGGGTCTGCGTCGGCAGATTCTCGGCCGTGCCGTCGGCCCGCGTCACCCGCTTCTCGAAGGCCGCCGCCGGCTTGAAGAACATGTGCGCGAACTTCGACCACGCCACGGAGCCGAAGAGGATCGTCGTGGCGAGGATGTAAAGGCCGAACAGCGCGCCGGTCCCGCCGCCCGTGGCGGCCCAGAGGAGCCCGAGCGTGACGCTCCCCACCATCGAGACGATGAAGAGGTCGGCGCGCATGAAGCGCAAGGGCGAATGGCCCTCGGCGGCGACGTCGACGCGGATGAAGAACCAGAACCAGTAGCCGCCGACGCACACCATCAGCCCGCCGAGCCACCAGAGCTGCGGCCATACCGGCGCGGCCGACCCGAAGACCATCGCAACAGTCGAAATCACATAAAACACGAAGCCGTACATGCCTAGCAGGTGCGCGACGCGCCGACGCGGGTTGCAGAACTCGCCCGAGGCGAGCACGTCCACCACCGCGGTTTTGACGGCGATCGATACCAGCTCGCCGCCGCCGACCGGCCGCCTGCTCCTTTTGTTCGACCTGCGCCAGTTCTCGAAGAAGTAACGGGCACTGCCCTTGTGCACCATGTCGCCCAGCGTCCCGGCCACGACGAGAAGGAACATGAGCACGACGTAGGTTTGCATGACGGCCGAAGACAGGGAACCGGCCAATGCAGCGAATGGATTTTGCGTGAACATCTCAGCAGTCTCCCCCTAGGAGTTGCGGCGGATTTTAATCTCCGTCAAGAGAGACGCACTACGCGGCGGCCCTGAATGTTCGCTATGCGCCCATAGAATTCATGAATCCCGGGGCGCTTCGGTCAGCGTCCGGATCCGCGCGAGGTAGGCGGCCTCCCTTTGCGGGACAGGGCCGAGGCGGCGGTCCAGGAAATGATCGAGCAGCGCGGCCTCCGAGCCGTCCTCGACCATGGCGCACGCCCATTGCAGCCAGGCCAGGCGGTTGCCCAGCCCTCGCATGAGCAGGCTCGCGGCCGCGTCGTCGGCCTCGAGCGCCAGCGCCAGCGCTCTGCGCGCGGCTTCCACCGCCGGCGCGAGGCGTGCGTGCCCGCCCGCCTGCGCGGCAAGCTGCGCGAAGAAGCCTTCGTGCAGGCTCTTGCGGCGGCAGTCGCGCAGCACCTGGAGGAGGAGGACATTATGACTGCCTTCCCAGTTCTCATAGACGACGTTGTCGCGCAGCAGGCGCGGCAGCACCGAAAAGGTCTCGATCGCGCCGTTGCCGCCGAGCACTTCGATGCCGGAGACGATGACCTCGTGCGCGGAGAGCGCGCTGCGCAGCTTGTTCAGGTTGAGCGCCATGCGCAGGAAAGCCCTGCCCGGGGGGGCGAGGCGGCCGAGCTCCTCGCGGTCCATGCACTCGGCGATCGCCAGGCTGCCCGAGAGCATCGCCGCGCACTCGACGCGCATGTCGGCGAGCGTCTCCTGCGTCATCGGGTAGGCGAGGATCTCCGCGCCGAAGGCGCTCCGGGTGCGCGCATAGGCGTGCGCGACGAGAAGCGCGCGCCGCGCATTGCCGCAGCAGCCGAAGGCGTTCGCGACGCGGGAGGTGTTGATCACGTAGGTCATCACGTTCTCGAAGCCGTCCTCGAGCGGCCCGACCGGCCAGGCAACGGCGCCGTCGAAGTCGATCTCGCCGCTCGCCATGCTGCGCGTGCCGAGCTTGTCCTTGAGGCGGCGGATGCGATAGGCGTTGAGGGTCCCGTCCGGCAGCCGCCGGGGCAGCAGGAACAGCCCGAGGCCCGCGGTGCCGCGCGTTGCGCCTTCGGGGCGCGCGGTGACGAGCGCGAGGTCGAAGCTCGCATTCGAGCAGAACCACTTCTCGCCGTGGATGCGCCAGGCGGCGCTCGCCGGGTCGGGCACCGCGCGCACGGCGTTCGCGCCGACGTCGGAGCCGCCCTGCACTTCGGTGAGGAACTGCGCGCCGTGCGCGAGCTGGTCGTAGTCGCTCGAGAGCAGGCGCGGCAGGGTGCGGGCGCGCAGGGCCTCGTCGCCGACGTGACGAAGCGCGCGGATGAGCCCGGCAGTGCAGGCGAGCGGGCAGTTGTGCCCCGCCTCGCCGTTGTGCGCCGAGAGGTAGAAGAGCGCGAACGAGCGCAGGTTGTTCCCCGGCTCGCCGAGCACCGACATCACGCCCGAGCCGTAGATCGCGCGCCCGGCCTCGTGATAGGAGGGATGGAACTCGATCGCCTCGATGCGCTCGCCGAAGGCCGAGTAGCGCTCGAGGCGCGGCAGGTTGTGCGGCAGATTGGCGGTGATCACCGCCGCGTTGATCGGCCCCGCGCAGGCGGCGCCGAAGCGGTCCAGGCCTGCCTCCCACTCGCGGAAGCGCTCCTCGCCGGCGCGGCGGCGCAGCACGCGCCGGGCGTGCGGGTCGGCGCGCCAGAAGTTCTCCGGCTGCAGCTTCTCGAAGTCGAGCAGCCGCGCCCGCCCGCGCTCGATGGCGTTCATTTAGAAGATGATCGCCTCCGGACCGCCATCCCGATTTGATTCCGGTCAAGGAAGCGAGCCACCCCGCCGCTATCGTCTTCGCCATGCTGCCAAGAAACCGGCTGTTCATAGCCATGGCGCTGGCGTACGCGTTGCTCGGCGGGCTGCTGGGCCTCGCCTGGCTCGCCGATCCGGCGGCTTTCTCGCCGCTCGCGCTGCGCGCCCATGCCCATCTCATGCTCGTGGGCTTCGTCGGCATGATGATCTTCGGCGTCGGGCTGCACGTGCTGCCGCGCTTCACCGGGCACAACCTGTTCTCGGAACGCCTTGCCGACGCGCAGTTCTGGCTCGCCAACGGCGGGCTCCTGGCGATGGTGGCCGGATGGCTCCTTTCCGTTCCGTTCCTTGTCTACGTCGGCGGCCCGACGCTCTGGCTCGCCTTGGCGGTGTTCGCGCTGAACGTGACGGCGACCGTGCGCCCCTGGGCGCGGCGCTAGGCCATGGCCGAATACTGCGGCTGCGAGCTTCCGGAAGATCTCTGGTACGACCTCGACTACCTGTGGGCCCGGCCGAACGGCGACGGCGCGTTCACGCTCGGCCTCACCGATCCGGCGCAGACGATGGCCGGCCGCGTGGTGAGCGCGCTCTTCCGCAAGCCGGGCACGCATCGCGAAGCCGGCCGCAACGTCGCGACCCTCGAGTCCGGAAAATGGGTCGGCGGCGTTCCGGCGCCCTTCGCCGGCACGGTGGAGCGCATCAATCCTGCGGTCGCCGACAACCCGGGCCTGGTCAACGTCGCTCCCTACACCGACGCTTGGCTCGTCGTCATGCGTCCGGATGACATGCAGGCGGCCTATGCGCGCCTCAGGCGCGGCCCGGAAGCTATCGCTGCCCTGAAAGCATGGGTCGACAAGTACCGCGTGCAATGCATGCGCTGCACGCAATGAAGGTCCAGCTGCTCGTTTCCGAGTGGTGCATGCCCTGCCGCGACGCGGAGCAGGTGTGGCGCCGCGTCGCGCAGCGCAAGGACATCGCCTTCGAGGTCCTCGATGTCGGCCAGCCGGAGGGGCGTGAAGTGGTCTCGCGGCTCGGCGTGCGCACCGTGCCGTCGACGGTCATCGACGGCGCCCTGAAGCACCTCGGCGTGCCGACGCCTCAGGAAGCCGCGGCGCTCACCGCCGAGGCGCCCGATCGCGAAGCCGCCGCCGCCCGCTATGTCGGGCTGACGCTCGAGACGACGAGCGCCTGGGCGATTTTCTTCTCCGCGCTCTACCTCGCCATCGCCGGCGCCGCGCTCGTCTTCGGCGGCGGCATCGCCGGCGACGCGCCCTGGCGAGCCGCGTCCTTGCATGTCTATGGGCTCGGCTTCGCGACGTTCCTGATCTTCGGCCTTGGCGAGCACCTGCTGCCGCGCTTCACCGGCGCGCCGATCCGCGGCGGCCAAGCCGCTTGGTGGCAGCAGGGGCTTGCGCACGCGGGCCTGCTTTTGCTCGTCATCGGCTTTGCCGCCGCCAGCCGAACCGCGGCGCTGGGCGGCGGCATCGCTGCGTTGGCCGCCTTTGCGATCTTCGCCTGGCGCCTCGCCCCGGTGCTTATGGCGCGATCAGATTAACTCGTTGGCGGAGCGCGATTTCGCTCCGGAAAATCGGGCGCTTCGATGAGCACCGAAGTCAAGACCACCACCTGCTACATGTGCGCCTGCCGCTGCGGCATTCGCGTGCACGTGCGGGACGGCCAGGTGCGCTACATCGAGGGTAATCCCGAGCATCCGCTGAACCAGGGCGTGATCTGCGCCAAGGGCGCGAGCGGCATCATGAAGCAGCTCTCACCGGCGCGGCTGACCTATCCGATGAAGCGCAAGGCGGGCGCCGAGCGCGGCGCGGGCGAATTCGAGCGCATCTCGTGGGATGAAGCCTTCTCCATGCTCGAAAAAAGGCTGGGCGGCATTCGAGCGAGCGATCCCAAGCGCTTCGCGCTTTTTACCGGCCGCGACCAGATGCAGGCGCTGACCGGCCTCTTCGCGCGCCAGTTCGGCACGCCGAACTATGCGGCGCACGGCGGCTTCTGTTCGGTGAACATGGCGGCCGGACTGATCTACACCATCGGCGGTTCC
>DASQYN010000287.1:0-14051 GCA_035639215.1 Burkholderiales bacterium | reverse complement strand
CCTACATGCGCGACTGGAGCTGGGGCGGAGCGCTCGCCATGGCGCAGACCAAGATCTACGAGACCGGGCGCAACTACACGTTGTCGGTGGTGCCGCTGTTCATCCTGATGGGCAACTTCGTGACGCGCGCGGGCATGTCGCAGGAGCTCTTCCGCACCGCGTACGCCTTCATCGGCCATCGGCGCGGCGGACTGGCGATGGCGAGCATCCTCGGCTGCGCCGGGTTCGGCGCGATCTGCGGCTCCTCGATCGCCACCGCCGCGACCTTCGCCAAGGTCGCCTATCCGTCGATGAAGCGCTTCGGCTATGCCGATTACCTCTCGACGGGCGCGATCGCCGCCGGCGGCACCCTTGGCATCCTGATCCCGCCCTCCACGATCATGGTGATCTACGGCATCATGACCGAGACGAACATCGGCAAGCTGTTCGCCGCGGGCATCCTGCCCGGCATCCTCGCGACGCTCCTGCTCTGCCTCACCGTGCAGTACGTGACCTGGCGCGATCCCAAGGCGGGTCCGCCCGGCGAGCGCCTGCCGTGGCGCGAGCGCTTCGCCACGCTGCGCGGCCTGCACTGGTTCGCGGCGCTCGGCGTGGCGATCGTCCTGGTGGTGCAGTTCGGCTGGCTGAAGAGCGACGATGCCGCCGTCATCGCGGCGCTGGCGGTGTTCGCGCTGTCGCTTTTCTACAAGGGCGTGTCCAGCGTGATCGCGCTGTTCGTCCTGGTCATGGGCGGCATCTATGGCGGCGTGTTCACGGCGGTGGAAGGCGCCGGCGTAGGCGCCTTCGGCGCGCTGCTCTTCGCCCTGGCGCGCCGCACGCTCGGCTGGCGCGAGCTCTACGCGGCGCTGCTCGAGAGCGCGCGCACCACCTCGATGCTGTTCCTGATCCTCATCGGCGCGCTGATGTTCGCCGAGTTCGTCAACATCACGACGATGCCCCAGGACCTGAAGGATTTCGTCTCGCGCTTCGACGTGCATCCGATCATGGTGGTGGCCGCCATCATGGTGATCTACGTCGTGCTCGGCACGGCGATGGAAGAGCTGTCGATGATCCTGCTCACCGTGCCGCTGTTCTTTCCGCTGATCGTGCACATGGGCCTCGACCCGGTCTGGTTCGGCGTGCTGATCGTCGTGGTGGTGGAGATCGGCCTCATCAGCCCGCCGGTCGGCATGAACCTGTTCGTGCTGAGCACGCTGCTCCCCGAAGTGCCGACGCGCACCGTCTTCCGCGGCGTCATGCCGTTCGTGCTCGTCGATTGCGTCCGACTCGCCATCCTGGTCGCCGTGCCGTCGATCTCGACCTTCCTGCCAAGCCTCATGCGATGAAGCAGCCGTTCCTCGAGCGCGTGAGCCGCGAGATAGCGCAGGATTTCCCCGCCGCCGATCTGCCGCCCAGGGAAGCGCTCGCCGCCGCCTGCCGCATCCTCGCGCGCGAAGGGCACGAGTCGGGCCTGGCCGGCCAGGTGACGGCGCGGGCCGAGACGCCGAACGCCTGGTGGACCCTGCCCTTCGGCTGCGGCTTCGACGAAGCGAGCGCCGGGCGCATAGTGCTGGTCGACGAGGATCTGGAGCCGCTGCAGGGCGCGCGGCCGAATCCCGGCGTGCGCTTTCACGTCTGGATCTACCGCAAGCGTCCGGACGTCAAAGCGATCGTCCATACGCACGCGCCGTACGCCGCGGCGCTTTCCTGCACCGCTTCTTCCCTGAAGACCATTCACATGGATACGGCGATGCTGCACGGCTGCGCTCATCTGCCGGAATGGCCCGGCGTGCCGCTCGCCGACGACGAGGGGCGCCTGATCTCCGGCGCGCTCGGCGAGGCGAAGGCCATCCTGCTCGCCAACCACGGCCTGCTCACCGCCGGCTCGAGCGTCGAGGAGGCGACCTATCTCGCCGTCTTCTTCGAGCGTGCCGCGCGCATGCAACTGCGCGCCATGGCGGCGGGCGGCTTCAACGAGGTGCGGCCGGAGCTCGCCGCCGAAGCGTGCGCGTTCCTCCTTCAGCCCTCGATCGTCCGCGCGACTTTCGCCTACTGGGCACGCCGCTGTGCGTGACCGCGCCCAGGTGCGCCGATCCCACCTGCGCCGCATACTTTTCCAGTACGCCCGAAATCCCCCGCTTCGGCGCTCTCGCCTTCCTGTTTTTCCATTCCGATCTCGGAAGTAGCGCGTCGAGCGTTCCGGCCCGCGCGTCGATGCGAATGCGATCGCCGTTCCTTAGCAGCGCGAGCGGACCGCCGGCCGCGGCTTCCGGCGAGACATAGCCGATCATCATCCCGCGCGTCGCGCCCGAGAACCGGCCGTCGGTGAGCAGCGCCACCTTCTCGCCCATGCCTTGACCGTACAGGAGCGCGGTGATGCCGAGCATCTCGCGCATGCCGGGCCCGCCCTTCGGCCCTTCGTAGCGGATGACCAGCACCTCGCCCGCGCGGTAGGCGCGCCGCTTCACCACATCGGCGCACGCCTCCTCGGAATCGAAGACCCGTGCCGGGCCTTCGAAGACGAGCGTCTTCAGCCCGGCCACCTTGATCAGCGCGCCCTGCGGAGCGAGGTTGCCCTTCAGCACGACCAGGCCGCCGGTTTTCGCGATCGGCTCGTGCCGAACCACTTCTCCATCGGCGCCAGCATGGCCGCGCAGCGCTTCCTCCAACGACCTGCCGGAAAGCGTGAGGCAATCGCCGTGGAGGGCACCGTGCGTCAGCAACGACTTGAGTACGGCGTAGACGCCTCCCGCCGCATGCAGATCCTTGGCGAGAAACCGTCCACCGGGCTTCATGTCGGCGATGAGCGGCGTGCGTTTCGCGACGCGCGCGAAATCATCGAGGGTGAAGCGGATGCCGGCTTCGTGCGCGATCGCCGGAATGTGGAGCGCGGCGTTGGTCGAGCCGCCGGTCGCCGCCACGGCGGCGCAGGCATTCTCCAGGCTCTTTCTCGTCACCAGGTCGCGCGGCAGCGGCCCGCCCCGCTCGAGCAGCTGCATCACCGTTCGGCCGGCGCTCATCGCCACTGCGGCTCTTTCCGGTGCGACGGCGGGAAGCGTGGCCGATCCGGGAAGCGCGAGCCCGAGCGTCTCGGCGACCATCGCCATGGTATTCGCGGTGAACTGCCCGGGGCAGGCGCCGAGCGAAGGCAGGCAGACGTGCTCGAGCGTATCGAGCTCGGCCGGCGCCAGGTCGCCCGCCATCACTGCGCCGACCGCCTCATAGGTATCGAGCACCGTGACGTCGCGGCCGCGCCACTTTCCGGGCAGCGCCGCGCCGCCGTAGACGAACACCGCCGGAAGATCGAGCCGGGCCATCGCCATCAGCAGGCCGGGCAACGTCTTGTCGCAACCGGCGAAGCCGACGAGCGCGTCGTAGGCGTGCCCGCGCGCCACGGCCTCTACGCCGTCGGCAATGATCTCGCGCGAGACGAGCGAATAGCGCATGCCGCCGTGGTTCATCGACATCGAGTCGGCCACCGAGATCGAGGCGAAATCGAAAGGCACGCCGCCCGCTTCGCGCACCCCGGCGCAGGCCGCGCGCGCAAATTCTCCGAGCAGCGCGTTGCAGGGCGTGACGCGCCCGTCGGTGGAGGCGACGCCGACGAAGGGTTTCTTCAGGTCGGCGTCCGACACGCCGAGCGCGCGCAGGAAGGCGCGGTGCGGCGCGCGGTCGAGCCCTTCAACGGTGATTCGCGAGGGCAGCTTCTTGGTATTCACGCACGATCTCCTCGATGGAGGTGCTGCCGCGGAAGCCGAGGCCCGCGGCGCGGGCGGAGAGCGTCGCCTTCGGCACCGCGTCCATGATCGCCTGCAGCCGCGCGTCGGGCTCGAAGCGCACGCGGCCGCGCGCCGCGTCCCTCACGGCGTTCCACATCTCGGCGGCCGAGACGGGAAGACCCGTGAGGAGCACGCTGCGCCGCGCGCCGAGCCGAGCCGCCGGCAGGTCCGCAGCGTGGCGGAAGGCTTCGACTACGCGGTTGACCGACATGCAGGCCATGCGCGTCTCCGGCTTCACGGGACAGACGTAATCGCGCCCGGCGAGCGTCTCGCGGATAATCGCGCTCGCCCAGCCGGACACGGCGGTGTTCGCCGCTCCGGGCCGAACCATGATGGTGGGCAGGCGCAGCGAGCGCCCGTCGATGTAGCCGCGGCGGCTGTAGTCGTCGATCAGCACCTCGCACACCAGCTTCTGCGCGCCGTACGAGATGCGCGGCGCGGGCGGCGTCTCGTCCGTCACCGGATCGGGAAGATCGCCCCCGTACACGGCGATGGACGAGGCGAAGACGAATTTCGGGCAGTGCCCGGCGAGCCGGCACGCCTCGAGCAGATCGCGCGTGGCGTCGAGGTTCACCTTGGTGCCGAGCTCGAAATTCTGCTCCGCGCCGCCGGAGACGAGCGAGGCGAGATGGAATACCACGGCGATGTCCGGCGTGACGAGCGAGCGGGCGAACGGCGGGTAGGCGAGGTTGCCGGCGACGGCCTGGCGAAAGGGCATCGGCGCCTGGTCGGTCGCCAGCACCTCGGCTTCGCCGAGCGCGCGCACCAGAGCGGAACCGATGTAGCCCGCCGCGCCGGTCACGAGTATTCTCATGCCCCGCATTATTCCAAATAGGAGGAGACGGAATGTTTCGCAGCGCCATCGCCGCGCTCGCCCTCGCGGCGAGCTTCGCGGCCGCAGCCCAGGACTATCCGACCCATCCGGTCAAGATCATCGTGCCTTACGGGGTGGGCGGGCCGGCGGACATCTACGGCCGGTTCCTCGCCTCCAAGCTCCAGGAGGCGCTCGGCCAGCCGTTCGTCGTCGAGGATCACCCCGGCGGCGGCTCCATCGTCGGCAGCGACATGGTCGCGAAATCCAAGCCCGACGGCTACACGCTGCTCATGATGTCCAACACGCACACGGTCAACGAGACCCTGATCCCGAAGAAGCCCTTCGCGCTGATGCGCGACTTCGCGCCGATCACCGGGGTCAACTCCTCGGACCTTCTCATGGTGATCAACCCCGCGGTGCCGGCGCAGAACCTGAAGGAGTTCATCGCGCTCGCCAAAGCTAAGCCGGGGGCCCTCAATTACGCCTCCTCGGGGCCGGGAACGCCCTACCACATGGCGGGCGAACTCTTCAAGGCGATGGCGGGCGTCGACATCGTCCATGTGCCGCACAAGGGAAGCGACCAGGCGCGCACCGCGGTGATCGGAGGCCAGGTGCAGATGATGTTCGACGCGATCACCACCATGGCCGGGCAGGCGCGCGCCGGGAAGGTGCGGGCCCTCGGCACGACCGGAAGCAAACGCTCCTCGGTGATGCCCGACGTGCCGACGCTCTCCGAAGCCGGCGTGCCGGGCTACGAAGCGACCATCTGGCTCGGCATGGTGGCGCCGAAAGGCACGCCGCGCCCGGTGCTGGAGAAGCTGAACGCGGCGGTGAACAAGATCATCGATTCGCCCGAGGTGAAGGAGGCGTGGGCCAAGCAGGGCGCCGTGCCGATGGGCATGTCGATCGACGAGTTCGACAAGTTCCTGCGCGAAGAGATCGTGAAGTGGGCGAAGGTGGTCAAGCTTTCCGGCGCGAAGCAGGACTGAGCCGGCGACGGCCGATCTCGGCGGGAAGAGCGCCGCGATGACGAGCAACTTCTGGCTCGCCCTCTTCCTCGTGCTGGTGCTCGCCGGGATCGGCGGCATGTTCCTTTACGGCTGGCTGCGCCGCAAGGACAAGATGCCGGACGTGCCGCCGCTGCCGCCCGACGAGGACGACTAGCTGGAGACCGCCTCGAGCAGCTTGAACATCGTCTGGTCGGCCCAGTAGTCCGGGTCTTCGTCGATCTTCGCGTCGCCGCGCGTGCGGACGGCCGCGCTCACCTTCTTGCGCTCGCAGAAGCCGTGCCAGAACTGCTTGACCTCGTCTGCCGTCATGTCGTCGGCGCGGCGTTGCGGCTTCTTCGCCATGGCTAGCCGAGCAGCCAGAAGCCGAGCGCGAAGCCGATCGGCAGGAGCACCGCGAAGCGCGTCATCGAGGTCATGCGCCGGCGCTCGGTGATGTCGAACTCCGCCTTGCGCTTGAACCTCTTTGCGCGCTCGTTGACCGCCCTATTGAGCAGGAGATATTCGGTCGCGACGAGAAAGAAGCCGATGCCGGCCCCGATCAGCGCGCCCTCGACGACGGGATGCATCGGGCCACTCTACCATGTCAACGATAGAGCAGCACCGGGGCGCGCTCCTCCCGCCATGCCGTCTCGTCCGGCACGACGAGCCGCTCCAGCTCCCCCGGCCCGGCGCGCGGATCGTCGACCCAGCGCCGCAGGAGATCGCTACCGTTGATGAGGTCGATCGCTGGACGGCCGTGTTCGTACTCATAAGGGAAATCGCGCCACAGGTCGTAATCGGCGCGCAGGCCGCGCAGCGCCTTGAGGGCGATCGCCATAAGGCGCCAAGGGCGGAACGCTGCGTGGTCGTAGACGCCGTCCTCGACGTGGATCTGCAAGCCCGAGCACAGCTTGCCGGCGTGCTTGTGGAAGGTCGGCTCGAACCAGCACTCGCGGAGCCGGCAGCCGGCGAGCCAGGCGCCGGCGAGCGCCCGCATCTTCGCCGCGAGCGCGCGCGGCTCGAGATCCGGCGCGCCGAACAGCTCCAGCGGCCGCGTCGTGCCGCGCCCTTCGGAGAGCGTCGTGCCTTCCAGCATCACCGTGCCGGCATAGCAGCGCGCCATCGACACGTTTGGGGCGTTCGGGCTCGGGTTGATCCAGGGGCGCTCGCCGAGCGGCCACCCGAACCCGGGCGCGAGCTCGGGATGCCAGCCTTCCATCGCGATCACCTGCAGGTCCACGTCAAGGCGCTGCAGGCGCACGAACCAGCGAGCGAGCTCGCCTAGCGTAAGGCCGTGGCGCATCGGAAGGGGACCGGCGCCGACGAAGCTTTCCCAGCCCTGGCGCAGCCGCAGCCCCTCCACCGGCCGGCCGGCCGGATTGGGTCGGTCGAGCACCCAGACGCTCTTGCCCGCCCGCGCGGCCGCCTCGAGGACGTAGCGCAGCGTCGTGATGAAGGTATAGACGCGGCAGCCGAGATCCTGCAGATCCACGAGGAGCACGTCGAACGCGTCGAGCATCGTGTCGCTCGGCCGGCGCACCGTCCCGTAGAGGCTGAAGACCGGAATGCCGTGCACGGGATCCTCGTAGTCGGGCGACTCGATCATGTTGTCCTGCTTGTCGCCGCGCAAGCCGTGCTGGGGACCGAAGGCGGCCGTCAGGCGAAGATCGCTGCAGGCACAAAGCGCATCGAGCGAATGCACCAGCCCAGCGGTCACGGAGGCCGGATGCGCGAGCAGCGCCACGCGGCGCCCGGCCAAGGGCCGGCGCAGCACGGGCTCGGCGAGAAGACGATCAATGCCGAATCTCATCGATCTCCAGAGCAAAGGCGTCGGCGTGATGGAAATCCGGCCGGTCGGACGGATGACGCAGGGCCCAGTACGAAAGCACGCCTTGCGCGTCCTCCACGACGGCAGACAGCCCGAGGCGGAGCCGGCCCGGCCCGGCACGGACGATGCGCGCTTCTAGCTCGAGTTCGGTGTCGGAGGCGCGCACGGCGATGCGCGGCGCATCGCAGTCGAGCGGCGCACTGCGCTCGCGGTATCCGCCGAGCGCGTACGCGGCCCACTCGCTGGACGGTGAGAAGTTGAACTCCTGGTACGCCGGGGAGCGGTCCACGGCGATGAATACCTCGAAGCAGGTATGGCGCCACAGTCCGTCGGCCCGCGCAGCGGGCCGCGGCGCCGGGAGGCGCACCTGCCCGAGGTTGCCGGTCAGCACGTAGCGCAGCGCGAGCGCCTGCGGCTCCCTTCGCAGATGAACCACGATGAAGCGCGCGGCGTTGCTCGGCGTGGCCGGATGCGGCACGAGCGCCACCCCTGCCATGCCTAGAGGACGATCTCGCGCGCCGCGCCGCGCACGTCCATCTCGAATTCCAGGCCGAGCACGGGAGGCCGCGCCAGGTGCCAGGCCAGCGCCTCGCGGCCGGTGCGAGCGGCGATCTCCGGTCCGACGAGCGCGCCGATGTCGTGCACCGTATAGGCCTGCACGCTCGTCGCGTCCGGCCACGAGAAGCCGAGCGCCTCCAGCCGGCCGCTCATCAGCGTCACGACGTGCCGCACCTTGTCGCGCATCGCTTCCGGCGACGTCTCGCCGTATCGCACCGTGCGCGCCGCATAGCCTTCCACGCCGCCGCGCACCTCGGCGCCGCCGGCGATGATGAAGCTGCGACGGCTGCCGCGGCTCGCTACGGTGTAGGAGAAGGCGTACAGCATCGGCGCGACGGGCGCGCCGTATTGCGGGCAGACGTTGGTGCGCGCCACGGGGTTGGCGCCGGCGCGGTAGATGCCCCAGCGCTCGAGCGTCTTCACGTACTCGCGGTTGAAGTCGTCGAAGCCTTGCTCGCTGAAGGGCTGCGGCGAGCGCAGTTCGCAGGCGGCAAAGGCGCTGCTCGGGCGACCGAGGCGCGCGAGATGCGCCTCGGCCGCCTTCATGCCCGCGGCGACAGGCAGCGGCACGGCGAAGCGCGCCCGCTCGATCTCGATTCCCGGCTCGGCAGCGACGCCGCTCGAGAATTGGTAGCCCGCCTTGATGTAGCGGTAGCCGCCCTCCTTGAATACGATCACGTCGCGCACCCGACCATCTTAGAGGAGAAGAGCATGAGACGACGATCCTTCCTTGCTGCCGCCGGCGCGCTCGCGACAGCGCCTGCCCTGGCGCAAGGCCCGAAAGTCTTCCTGGACTATGACCAGGCGGCGCTCGACGCGGCGTACGACCAGTCCAAGTACGCGCACAACCTCGCGCAGGTCGTGAAGCGCTACGCGAGCAACAGCGAGCTCGCGCGCAAGCGGCTCGGCGCCCCGCTGCGCGTCGCGTACGGCTCGCAGGACATCGAGAAGCTGGACATCTATCGAACCGACCGGCCCAATGCGCCGATCCAGGTATTCATCCACGGCGGCGCATGGCGCAGCGGCCTCGCGAAGGACTATGGCTTCCCGGCGGAAATGTTTCTGCGAGCCGGCGTGAACTACGTCGTGCCCGATTTTTCCTGGGTGCAGGATACGGGCGGCGACCTACTGCCGATCGCCGACCAGGTCCGTCGCGCGGTGGCCTGGGCCTACCGTAACGCCGCCTCGTTCGGCGGCGACGCGCGGCGGCTATTCGTCTCGGGTCACTCCTCGGGCGGGCACCAGGCCGGCGTAGTGGCGATCACCGACTGGCAGCGCCAGTTCGGCCTGCCGGCCGATACCGTAAAGGGCTACGTCTGCATGAGCGGGATGTTCGAGCTGCATCCGGTCTCGCTCTCGGCGCGCAGCTCGTACGTGAAGTTCACGCCGGAGGCGCTCGATGCGCTCAGCGCACAACGCCATCTGGAGCGCATCGCCGCGCCGATGGTGCTCGTGCACGGCACGCTCGAGACACCCGAATTCCAGAGGCAGAGCCGCGATTTCGCCGCGGCGCTGCGCAAGGCGGGAAAGCCGGTCGAGCTCGTGGTCGCGGAGGGCTACAACCACTTCGAGGTGATGGAAACGCTCGCAAACCCGTTCCAGTTCGCCGGGCGCGCCGCGCTCGAGCAGATAGGCTTGCGCGCCGTTACCTGAGCGCGAGGAGGAACGCCATGAGCGCGAGCAGCGCGATCGTCAGCGACTCGATGACTCTCACCCCGGTCGATGCCGGGAGTTCTGGACGCTGCGCGGAGGGCCGCGGGCTCATGGTCGAGGCAAGCTAGCAGCCGCTCGAGCGGCGCGCGCAGGACATAAGTCACGGCGGCCGGGGATTTATGGCTGCGGGCCGCGGGCCGCGGCGAGGACCGCGATCAGCTCGCGAGCCGCACGACGTCGCCCCTCGGCGTTGAGGTGGCCTCCGTCGTCGGTATAGGCGGGCGCGAGCGCCGGCGCGAGCACGCCGTCCCATTCGACGCGCACCGGGCTGCCGTCCGGCGCGGTCGATTCGATCCTCGCCAGATCGAAGAGGGGCTCGCGCCCGGCGTAGGCCTCGCGCAGCAGCCGGTTGTACTGCTCCCGCCGCACGTTCTCGATCGTCCCGTAAGGCGCGCGGCCGAGCACGCGCTTCGCGAGCGCCTTGAGCCCGGCCTGCACCGTCGTAAGGGGCAGCGTCACGTGCACGAACGTGGTGCGCGGGTTCGCCCGGCGCAACTCGGCGATGGTCTGTTCATAGCGCTCGAAGAGCGCCTTCACGTCGGTGTCGCCGCGGATGTCGACGTAGCAGAACTTGACGAGCGCGATGTCCACCGAGGCCGAGCCGAGCGCGGCACGGAAGCTGTCCAGCTTCTTCAGCGGCTGGCCGTTCTCCGGGACGAAGGTATGGCCGAAGCTCGCCGGGGGTACGTCGCTCGCCCGGTCGGCGCGGACGATGCGCACCGGTACCCCCGCTTCGGCAGCCAGGTCTTGCACTCCCTGAAGAAGGTTGGCGCCGACCGACTGGTGGCCGAAATAGATGCGCTCCCGGGCGACGCGCTCGAGGTCGGCCCGCAGGCCGGGATCGCCCGGCTGGGCGGGGGCGACGATGGGGGCGGCGAGCAGGACGGCGGCGAGTAGGGCTACGGAGGACATGACAGCCAATCGTAGACACCCCGCGTGGCGCCTTTCGTTACGCCCGCCTCCTCCGGGCGAACTAGTTAACACCGGGCCGGCCGGGGCAGGCGTATGGTCTTGTCTGAGGGCGGGGAGATGCGGACCAATACGACTCTGGTGATCAATCCGAAGGGCGGATCGGGCAAGACCACGATCACGACCAACCTCGCGAGCTACTTCGCCGCGAAGGGCGCGCCGACTGCGATCATGGACTACGACCCGCAGGGGTCGAGCCTCAACTGGCTGCGCCAGCGAGCGAGCGATGCGGCGAAGATCTACGGCGCCAATGCCGCTCCCGCCAAGGGTATGCGCCTGCGCAGCATGGACATGCGCGTACCGGAAGACACCCGTCAGCTGATCATCGACGGCTTCGCCGGCGCTTCCGGCCTGGTGCTCCAGGAGATGCTCGCCCGCGCCAACGGCATCCTGATTCCCGTCGCGCCCTCGCCGATCGACATCCACGCCACGGCGAATTTCATTCGCGACCTGCTCCTTTCGGCGAGCATCCGGGCGCGCAAGCTGCGCATCGCCGTGGTGGCGAACCGGGTGCGCAGCTCGATGCCGGTCTATCAGCCGCTCGAGCGATTCCTCAACTCTCTCAGCCTCAAGCTGCTGACGCGCATCGGCGATTCCGACGTCTACCTGAAGGCCGCGGAAACCGGCGTCGGCATTTTCGAGATGGACTTCGCGACGTCGGCGAGCGAGCGCCAGCAGTTCATGCCGATCGTCGAGTGGGTCGAAAGCGAGCCGCTTGCCGCCGCGAAGCCGGCCGTTGCCGCTACGCGCCCGGCGCTGCTCAGCATCAGCAGCCCGGCGTGGCGCAGCGCTTCCGGCGGTCCCAGGCTGACCCGCTAACAGCCAGGCGCGGCGCTAGGAGCCCTTCCATCGCGCCTTGAGCGCCGGTTTGTCCAGCTTGCCCACGGTCGTCTTCGGCAGCGCGTCGAGGATCTCGAGCGTCGCCGGGATCTTGTACCTGGCGAGCCGGGAACGGCAATGCTCGAGCAGCTGCGCCGATGTCGCGGATCCGCGAAGCGCGACATAGGCGTGAAGCGCTTCACCCCAGTACGCGTCGGGCCCGCCGACCACGGCCGCTTCCGCGACGGCGGGATGCGCTGACAGCGCCTCCTCCACTTCGCGCGGATAGACGTTGTAGCCGCCCACGATCACCATGTCCTTCTTGCGGTCGCGGACGTAGAGGAAGCCGTCCGCGTCCATCTCGCCGATGTCGCCCGTATAAAGCCATCCGCCACGCAGCGCTTCGGCGGTTTCCCGCGGCCGGTTGCGATATCCCTGCATGACCTGCGGGCCGCGCGCGCAGATCTCGCCGCGCTCTCCGGCGGGCAATATCCGCTCTCCCCGAGCGACGTCGACGATCTGGATTTCCGTCTCCGGTACCGCAACGCCGACCGAGCCGGCTTTCGCGCGCCCCGGCGCATTGAAAGCGAGCACCGGCCCGGCCTCGGTCTGCCCGTACCCCTCATACACCGGCGCCCCGACCGCCTCGCGCCAGCGCTCGAGCGTCGCCTCGGGCAGCGGCGCCGATCCCGAATAGCAGGTGTGCACGCTCGACCAGTCCGTGGCGGCGAACCGCGGGTGCGCCATGAGGCTCGTGAACAGCGTCGGGCTGCCCGGGAAGATGGTGATGCACTCGCGCTCGATGGCGTCGAGGAGCATTTCCGGCCTGTAGCGCTCGAGGATCACGAGCGTGCCGCGGCAGTTCGCGGCGAGGAAGAGCCCCATCGCCATCGCGTAGGAGTGGAAGAGCGGCATCACGCAAAGGATGCGCTCCGCGTCCGCGCGCGTCGGCAGCAGCGCCTCGCGCTGCGCGACATTGCTCGCGATGGCGCGATGCGTCAGGTTGACGCCCTTCGCCCGCCCGGTCGTGCCGCCGGTGTATTGCAGAAGGGCGAGGGTCTGCGGATCGGGCCGCGACGGCAAATCTTCCGCCGCCGACAACCTCATCTCGGTGATGAAGGCCGACGGCTCGGCGTCGGCGACGATCGGCTCGAGCTCTGCCGCGGTGTAGAGGGGGTTGAGCGGCACGTGCTGGGCGCCCGAGGCGAGCACGCCGAAAGCGGCGACGCAGGCTTCGATCGAATTGCCGAGCCGCGTCGCCACGCGCTGGCCGCGGCGGTCGCCGAGCGCGCGCGCAAGACCGGCCGCCGCTCGCCAGTAGTCAAGATAGGTGAAGCGTCGGTCGGCGCACACGAGCGCTTCGGCGCCGGGGCGCGCCGCCGCGGCCGCGGCAAGCATGTGGACGACCGTCGGATGACTCAAGCGCGCGCGAGACCCAGGTAGGTCTCGACGATGCGCGGGTTGCCGAGCAGCTCGGCGGAGCTGCCCTCCAGGACCGTCTCGCCCGTCTCGAGCACATAGCCGTAGTCGGCGACCTGCAGCGCCGCGCGCGCGTTCTGCTCGACTAGCAGGATCGACATGCCGGCGCCGCGCAGCTCGGCGATGGCGCGGAACACCTCGCGCACGACGAGCGGCGCAAGCCCGAGGCTCGGCTCGTCCAGCATCAGCAGCCTGGGCCGCGCCATCAGCGCCCGCCCGAGCGCGAGCATCTGGCGCTCACCGCCGGAGAGCGTGCCGGCGAGCTGCGTGCGCCGCTCGGCGAGGCGGGGGAAGCGGCGGCACACCGCCTCGAGGTCGCCACGCAGCGCGGAACGCCGCCGCTCGCGCGGGAAAGCGCCGAGGAGCAGGTTGTCCTCGACGCTGAGCTCGCCGAAGAGCTCGCGGCGCTCCGGCACGAGCGAGAGCCCGCGGCGCACGCGCTCCTCCACGCCCACGCCGGAAAGATCGGCGCCGTCGAACTTGAGCTCGCCCGAGCTCGCGAGCAGCCCCATCACCGCGCCGAGCAGCGTCGACTTGCCCGCGCCGTTGGGGCCGATGACGGTGACAATCGCGCCTGGCGGCACCCGCAGGCTCGCGCTCCGCAGGCCTTCGATGCGCCGGTAGAGCACGCGCAGCTCCGCCACCTCCAGGAGCGGGCTCATTGCAGCCCGCCCAGGTACGCCTCGATGACCGACGGATCGGCCTGGATCTGCTGCGGCAGGCCTTCGGCCAGCTTGACGCCGAAATCCATGACCAGCAGCCGGTCGACCAGCCCCATGACGAACTCCATGTCGTGCTCGACGAGCAGAATGCTCATGCCTTCGCCGCGCAGCCGCCGCAGCAGCTCCGCCAGCGCGCGCTTTTCCGCGTAGCGCAGGCCGGCGGCGGGCTCGTCGAGAAGCAGCAGCACCGGGTCGGCGGCGAGCGCGCGGGCGATCTCGACGAGGCGCTGCTGGCCGAGCGGCAGATTGCCCGCCGGCGCGTCGGCTTGCGCCGCGAGGCCGACCCGCTCGGCCTCGCGCGCGGCCTCGGCGAACAGGCGCGCCTCTTCCTTGCGATCGGCGCGCACCATCGCTCGCAGCGGGCCCGCGCGGGCGCGCAGATGCGCGCCGAGCGCGACGTTC
>DASQYN010000286.1:0-2069 GCA_035639215.1 Burkholderiales bacterium | reverse complement strand
AATGCGGCGGCCGACTCATCCGCGGTGTGGTCGCCCGCCCCGGCCGCGGTGAAGAACGACGTGGTGCGCGAGTTGCCGTGGCGGCTGATCTGTGGCGCGGGGCCGGGCAGGTACAGGCTCACCGCGACGTCCTCCCAGGCGCCGACCGGGAACGCCGCCGGGTCGCTATAGACGGCGCCGCCAGCCGGGATCGTCACTGAGCTCGAGCCGCCGAAGGTGAGCGGCACAGTCGAGCCGGGCGCGAGCAGGGGGCCGTTGATGCGCACGGCGATCGCCGCGGAGCCGATGACGAGCGGCGCGGTGCCGAACGTGTTCTGGATCTGCACCCGCACGTGCGAGCCGGAAATCGTCGGCCGCGCGATCATGCGCGCCGTGGCGTCCGTCATGTTGGTGGTCGCCGGCTCAAGCCCCTGCTGCGAGAAGCCCCAGGCCGCGAACCACTCGGCGCCATTGGGCTTGGCATCGATCGGGACGACCGGCGCGGCCGCGGCCGCAATGAATAGCGCAATGGCGAGCGGCAGCCGCCAGAGCCCGTGCAAGCGGGATCTCATGTCGTTCTCCTTTCTCAGGCGTCCGTGCGCAGCCAGCCGTAGCGCGTGTCGCTGCGCGTACCGCCCGCTTCGGCATAGGACTGCTTCATCTTCGCCAGCCCGTCGTTCGCGTACTGCGCGAAGGCGTTCCCGGGCGCGGCGGCGCGCGGCGGCACGCTCGGGTCTTCCAGGATCTGCTTCAGCTCGAGCGTCATGCGGCTCGCGTAGTCCTTGGGGATGGGCTTGTAGATCGCCGGCGAGACGGTGTTGTGCGGCGGGTTGAGGCCGTAGAGTCGCGCCGAGTTGAGGCCGAGGATCTTGCGCTTCGCCGTCGGCGTGAGCCGCGGATAGCCGTACTTGCGGCACAGTTCCTCGGGAATCTGGAAGCGCCAGAGCGCCTCGATCTGCCACTGCGGTGAGCCGTACCAGACCGTGTCGGAGCCGAACATGATGCGGTCCTCGCCCATGAACTTGAGCAGCTGCCCGAGGATGTGCGCGCACACCGTCGGGAAGGTGATGACGCTCGAGGCGAAGGTGGTGCCGATCTCGGCATAGACGTTCGGGAACGGCGCGGCGAGCACCGCCATTTCGGTCGTCCAGAGGATGTCGGGCACGCCTTCGCGCAGCACGCCCGAGCGGATGTCGTTCAGCGCGTTCATCACCCAGAAGCCCGGCCGGATGCACGAGTGGTAGATGATGAAGTTGAACTGCGGCCAGTCCCTCGCCGCGGCGGGAATGTCGCTCGGATGGCCGAGCTCGGGGTCCGGTCCGGCGTTGGTCGACAGGCCCTTGTGGATCGAGAGGTTGCGGAAGCCGGGATACTTCCTGACGAGCGCGCCGTTGTCCTTGCTCGCGTACTGGTCGATCAGGTCGTAGGTCGGGTAGGCGACCTCCGGGTCGTCGAGCCGCCAGCGCCGCATGTCGCTGTTCGGATCGAAGTCGACTTTCGCCGCCGTGGCGATGTTGTAGCCCTTCCACGAATCGGGCTTCAGGCGCTCGATCTGGTCGGCGATGAAGTAGAGATTGCCCTTGCCGGTATAGAGCTGGCCGTGGCCGAGCATGCGCCTGGACCCCGAGATCTGGTTCACCCAGTCGCGCGTCGCCATCGTCTGCTCGGCGGTCAGGATCTCGTTCGCCTCCGACTCCGCGACGTTCTTCGGCGGGCGCGAGCCGCCCGCGCCAGGAATCGCCGCCGAGTTGTTGTTGGTCATGATCGCGACGGTGACCTGGCTGTCGAGGTACACGTCCTTCATGTACTGCGTCAGGTGGAAGTTCTCGTTCAGGTTCGGCAGGCCGACCAGCGCCGGATTCCACGGCGTGTTGATGCCGCCGAGCTCGTCGGGCTGGTCGCTCGGGTTGAAGCTGTTGTGGTTGCCCTCGGCGATGTCGCGCAGCGCATTGCCCGGGCCGACGCGGCTCGAGCGGATGATGTGCGTCTGGTCGTCGAACACGAACACGCCCTGGGGCGCGTTCTCGGCGTACGCCTCGGGCACCAGCAGGTCGATCGGCCGCACGTCGAAGAAGCGCCCGAACACCTCG
>DASQYN010000285.1:0-17635 GCA_035639215.1 Burkholderiales bacterium | reverse complement strand
ACCGGCAGCTCGATCAGCTCGCCCGGGCGCACCAGGCGCGCGCCCTCGATGTCGTCGGCGAGCTGGCGCAGCAGCTGCGTCGGCGCCTCGGCGTCGAAGCGCGCCGCCTTGAAGTTGGTCGGCAGGCCGACCTGCAGCACGTTCTTCGCCCGGTCGGCGGGGCGGAACGCCTGGGGATCGGGACTCGCGAGCGTCATCAGCGTCGGGTCGAAGCCGTCCCAGACCTCGGGGTCGGCGTAACAGGCCTCGAGCGGCCGCATCCAGAGCCCGGAAAGGCGCCGCAGGTAGGGAAGCGGCGGCATGTTCATGATCGCGAGGCACGGCTTGCGCGCCTCGGCGATCCGCGTCATGAGCTGGCGCACGCCCGGGGCCGCGTACTGGGCCTCCTGCATGCCGAGGACCACGAGATCGAAAGCGGCCGGATCGACGCCTTCCGGCGTCGCCGCCTCGAGTACGCCGGGTAGCTCCTTCGAGGCGACGTCGAGCGGCGAGGCGCGGCCGCGCAGGGGGAAGCGCACGACGGTGCCGTCGCGGTTGATGAGCTCGGCCGTGGGCCGGGTGCACACCAGGGTAACGCGGTGGCCGGCCATCAGCAGCTTGGTGGCGAGGAGCGAACCGTAGGACGCCCCGAGGATCAGCACGCGAGTAGTCATGCCCCATTGGAGCACCGAATTTGGTGTAAATTTCACTGTGGAAATTTCACAGTGTTAATTTCACAAGCGACTAGTCCGAACGGCCCATGACCCCGACCTCGCGCAAGCCCCTGGCGTTGCGTAACTCCCTGCCGTTGCGTAACACTCACTTCCTCGGCACCAAGCTGCGCGCCCTGCGCAAGCGCAACCGGCTCACGCTCGAGGAGCTGTCGGGCCGCTGCATCCAGCTCGATGCGCACAGCGCGCCTTCGGTGTCCTACCTGTCGATGATCGAGAGCGGCAAGCGGGTTCCGTCCGACGAGCTGCTCGGCCTGCTCTCGAAAGTGTTCCAGCGCGAGCCGCGCTGGTTCCTGGACGGCAACGCGGAAGACGACGCGCCCGCCGTCGAGCCGCGCGCCGGCGCCGCGGCGGCGGTGCCGCTCGAGCCGGCATTCCTCTTTTCCCGGGAGCTGCTGCAGGCGGCGATCCCGGAGCTGCTCGCGCAGACCGGCACGACCGGACGGCAGTTCGCGCACCTTCTCATCCGCTCGCACCAGGAGATGTCGCGCAACGACTTCCCCGACCTCGAGCGCTCGGCGGAACGCATCGGCGAGCGGCGCTTTCCGCTCTCGGCTGAGGACCTGCTGCGGCTTTGCCGCCAGCACGGGCTGCAGATCCGCTGGTTCGAGAGAAAACCGGTGCTCGCGCGCGACAAGGACCGCGAGCTGAGGAGCATGGTGCGCTCGTTCTACGAGGCACCGCGCACGATCTACCTGAATCGCGCGCTGGAGGCGGACCCGGCGCGGCTCAAGTTCGACCTCGCCTCCTACATCGGCCACAAGGTGCTGCACGAAGGCGACGGCCTCAAATCGCCGCACGCGACCGGCGGCGAGATGGGCGGCAGCCCGGAAGGCAAGGGCGGCGGCGGGCAGGTCCCGGTCATGAGCGCGCAGGACGTGCTCCACGCCTGGCGCGACTTCGAGTGCAGCTTCTTCGCCGGCGCGCTGCTCGCGCCGAAGGCGCCTTTCCGCCGCTTCCTGATGCGCGAGTCCTACCGGGTCGAGGCGGGCGAGAAGATGGAGCTCACGCCCGCGGTGGTCATGCGGCGCATGACGAAGGTCTCGCCCTATCCCTACTGGCATTTCTTCGACGCCTATCCGCCCGGCTACCTGCGCGCCGTCTACCGCGGCAACGGCATCCCGCTCCCGTGGGGCAACATGGCGCAGGTCACCGACCCCTGCCCGAACTGGGCGGTGTTCCGCATGCTGAACGAGAGCCGCGGGCCGCAGCGCGGCTCGCAGATCTCGGTGCTGCGCGACGGCGAGCGCTCGCTGCTGTACTGCTGCCACTCGCGGCGCACCAACGACATGGCGGGCAATGCGCACGTGCTTTCGGTCGGCGTCGACCTCGCGCCGGCGCTGCGCTCCCACGGCATCGACGCGGAGGAGACGGTGGAGGCGATCAGCGAAGCCTGCCTGCATCACCACGGCGAGGCGCGCATTCCGGACACGGCGGCCGAGGCGATCCGCTCGGCGGCCCGCGTGCTCAACATCGCCTGGATCGAGGACGCGCTCGCCAACCCGGCGCGCATCATCTGTCCTCGCAGCACCCACTGCCCGCGCACCGGGCAATGCGACCATCGCGATCAGGCCGCGGCTTCTCGCGCGCGCGAGATCACCGACGTGCGCAACGAGATCCTGCGCCAGTCGGGAACCTCCCGGCGAAAATAGGCCCCGCGGTCAGAGCACGCGCAGCGTGCGCTTCACCGGGTCGATCTCCACCGTCGCGCCGTGGGGCACCTGCGCGGTGATGTCGGCCTCGAACCCGGCCAGCATCGTCACCTTGCCGAACGCGGCGCCCTGCACGAGGATCGGGTTCACCGTGTTCAGCACGAGGGCGAGCGGCACCACGCCGCGCGCGGCCATCTCGTGCAGCATCCACGCGCTCGCCACGCCGCCTTTCGCCGTGTCGAGGACGAGCACCTTGCCGGCATACGACTGGCCGGCAAGCTTGTGCGAGGGGCGCGAGAACGTGCCGCCGATGCGATCGAGGTCGTAGCGCGCGGAGAAGCCGTCGTGCGCGACCAGCGCCTGTCCGCGCACCGCGGCGCCGATGGCGTGCCTTGCCGTGAAGATCATCGGCCGAGCCTGCCCTTCTCCGCCGCCTCGACGCAGCGCTCCATCGAGGCGAGGAGCGGCACGTAACCGTAGCCGCCGAGGATGTTGACGAGCTTCGTGCTGTTGGTCGCCAGGCGCTTCCAGCCGTTCGCCTGGGCGATCTCGCGCGCATACGACTGGTAGAAGCACATGCCCGAGAGCACGATCCCCCCGGCGTCCTCGATCCTCTTCGTGAGGCCCAGGCGATCCGCGTCGGGCTTGACCTGCGGGCTGGTCACCGCGAGCAGCGGTCTTGCGAAGCGCCGCCCATCGCACAAGGCGGCCAGCTCGCGCAGCTCGTAGAGGCTGAGCTGCGGCGCCGAGAAGACGACCACGTCGACTTCGCTCTCGCCCGCGTACGTTGCCTGGAGCGCACGCAGCTCCGCTTCGCCGATGTGATGGGCGAGCGGCAGATCGCTGCCGCCACAGCCGGCCGCTTCCGGCGTGATCCCCGCAAGGTGGTACAGGGCGATCGAGCCGAAGCTCGCCATCGCCGCGCCGAAGTGCTTGAGCGCGTCCGAGCCGGGCTGGTCGGTGAGCCCCTCAACGTACGGCACCGCCCAATAGTTGCCCGCGAGCCGGCCGACGAGGGCGCCGAGCGCACCCCAATCGTTCAGTGTCTCGGGCTGGAACGAAACGGCGAGGCGAAGTGTCGCGCGATGGTGCGTGTCGAGGTGAAAGCCATAGCGCGGCGTGCGCCCGGTAAGCCCGGCGGCGAGCGCCGAGGGGCCGCCTTCGTAGTTCGAGCGCGCGCCGCAGACCGAGTTCGCGTAGATGACCACGCCGGTATCGCCGAAGGCCACGCGTTCGCCGCGCGTCGGCGCCTGGATCGTCTGGTAGTTGATGCAGGTGTCCGTCATCATCACCCCGAGCCGCGTGAACGCGCGCACGGCGCGCCGCTCCAGCTCGACCATCCATTCGGCCTGCCTCAGCACGCCGGCCTTGGCGAAATCGGTGCCGCGGGGATCGGTGATGGTCGGAATGCGAACCCGCGCGCCCTCCGCGCCGAGCGATTCGAGCCAGGCGACGCCGGCTTCCCCGAGGCTCTCCGTATCGGCCATGATGTGCGCCTGAGTCACGGCGACGAAATCCTCGGCGCCGAAGAACTCGCCGACCGCGATCTGGTGCTCGAGGGCGGCCTGCACGGCGCGGCCCTGCTCGCCGGCCAGCATGGCGCGCTCGACGTCGTTCAGGCGCATGGCCGGCGATTTGACCACAATTGGTCGTACACTCCGGCAAGGTTCGCATCCCGGGGAGGAGCCATGAACCGCATCGTGCGCCGCGCCGCGCTTGCCGCCAGCGCCTTCTTATCCGTGTCCGCCTACGCCCAGAGCGATCTCACCGAGCTCACCGCCGCCGAGGCGGCCGGACAGATCCGCGCCGGCAAGCTGAAGAGCGTCGACCTCGTCAACGCGCTCGCCAATCGCATCGAGAAGAACCGCGATCTCAACGCCTTCATCACCTTCGATCGGGACGCGGCCCTCGCTGCCGCGCGCGCCGCCGACGCCGCGGCGGCGAAGAAGAAGTTCAGCGGACCGCTGCACGGCGTGCCGATCGTCGTGAAGGACAACATCCACGTCGCCGGCTTCCCGAACAGCGCCGGCACGCCGGCGCTCAAGGATTTCCGGCCCAAGCAGGATGCCCCGGTGGTGGCGAAGCTGCGCAAGGCCGGCGCGATCGTGCTCGGCAAGACCAACATGCACGAGCTCGCCTTCGGCATCACGAGCAACAACGGCGAGTTCGGCCCGGTGCGCAACGTCTACGATCGCACGCGCATCGCCGGCGGCTCCTCCGGCGGCACAGCGAGCGCCGTGGCGGCGCACCTCGCGCCGGCGGGCCTCGGCACGGACACCGGCGGCTCGGTGCGCATCCCTTCCGCGCTGAACGGCGTCGCCGGCCTTCGCCCGACCCTCAAGCGCTATCCGCAGGAGGGCATCACGCCGATCGCGCACACACGCGACACCGCCGGCCCGATCGCGCGCACGGTGGCAGATCTCGTGCTTCTCGACACGGTCGTCACCGGCGCGAAAGGCAAAGTGGCGCCGGCGAACCTCGAAGGGTTGCGGCTTGGCGTGGAGACGAGCTATTTCTGGAAGGGCCTCGACGCCGAAACCGAGAAGCTCTCGCGCGCCGCGCTCGCCAGGATGAAGGCCGCGGGCGTCGAGCTCGTCGAGGTGCAGATGCCCGGCCTCGCCGATCTCAACAACAAAGTGAGCTTCCCGGTCGCGCTTTACGAGGCGAACGTCGATCTTGCCAAGTACCTCAAGAAGTACGGCATCCCGCTCGACGTGAAAGGCGTAGCCGCGCAGATCAAGAGCCCGGACGTGAAGGGCATCTTCGACAGCATGGTGGTGCCCGGCGCGCCGAAGCCGATGCCGGCCGAGGCGTACAAGGCGGCGCTCAAGACGCGCCCGGCGCTGCAGAAGCTCTATGCCGACACCTTCAAGAAGAATCGCATCGCCGCGCTCGTCTTCCCCACCACGCCGCTTCCCGCCGCGCCGATCGGCGACGACCAGACAACGAAGCTGAACGGCAAGGACGTGCCGACTTTCCCGACCTTCATCCAGAACACCGATCCCGGCTCGAATGCCGGCGTGCCGGGCCTCACCCTTCCGGCAGCGATGACCGCGTCGGGGCTGCCGATCGGCCTCGAGCTCGACGGCCCCGCCAACAGCGACCGCAAGCTCCTCTCGATCGGGCTCGCGCTGGAAAAGGTGCTCGGCCGCCTTCCCGAGCCGCAGCGCTAGCGAGCAAGCGATGCTCGAGCTCGCGTTGTCGGTGGAGCTCGCGAGCCCGCCGGATGAAGTGTGGCAGGTCGTCGGCAACTTCAACGGCCTGCCCGACTGGCATCCGTGGGTCGAATCGAGCGTGCTCGAGCCTGCGGCCGGCGGCATCGGGCGCCGGGTCACGAATGTCGGCGGCACCGCGGGCCGACGCGGATTGACCGAGCGGCTCGTCTTCTACGACGGTGCCGCGCGCGAATACGCCTACACCATCATCGCCGGGCCTGCGCCATTCACCGACTACGTGGGCCGCTTTCGCGTCGTGCCGAAGGGTGCCGATAGGTGCACTCTCCACTTCTCGGCGCGCTTCCGCGCCGCGCCGGGCAAGACCGAAACCGAGGCGGGCGAAAGGATTCGCAGCTTCTACGAGGCCGGCCTGGCCAATCTGCCGAGGATGTTCGGCGCGCCTTAACTCGCCGCGCCGTTTCGTTTCTTAAGGCTCACTGACGACCGGCGACGGGATGCGGTCAGGTCGGGGCCAGATTTCCGCTCGGCGCAGTTTGACTTGCATCAAACGCGTGTCATGCGATTCCCCTAGCGTGGCCACAGGTTTCAAAAAAGGAAGAGGCCCCCGTGCAAACTCAAAAGAGAAGATTTACTTACGCAGCCGCCATCGCTGTTCTGCTCGGCGCAATCGGGCTCTGCGGAAACGCCTACGCGGTCCCGTCGTTCGCGCGCCAAACCGGCATGGCATGCCAGGCCTGCCACACGGTCTTCCCCGAGCTGACGCCGTTCGGCCGATCCTTCAAGCTGAACGGCTACCAGATCGACAACCTGCCGCAGGTGCAGGGCATCACGCAGTCGAAGGACTACGAGCTGCTGCTCAACCAGCTGCCGCCGCTCTCGGCAATGTTCCAGATTTCCTACACGCAGACCAAGCAGCCGCTGCCCGATTCGCTGGTTGCCGGCGCGAACGCGCAGAACGGCCAGGTGCTGTTCCCGCAGCAGGCGAGCCTGTTCTACGCGGGACGCATAGCGCAGGGGCTCGGCGCTTTCATCCAAATGACCTATGACAGCGCCTCCGGGAACCTGCACTGGGACAACACCGACGTCCGCTACGCGAAGCAGACGTCGTTCGATCCGGACGGCCTGACGCTGGGATTGACCGCGAACAACAATCCGACGGTGCAGGACGTCTGGAACAGCACGCCGGCCTGGCAGACGCCGTTCGACCAGAGGACGAACGCCGCTCCCGTTCCCGGCGCGGCGACCGCCATCGACGGCGTGCTCACGGGCGAAGGCGTCGCGGGAGTCACCGCCTACGCCTGGTGGAAGAACTCGATCTACGGCGAGTTCGGGCTTTACCGTTCTTCGCCGCAAGGCTTCAACGTCAACGGGCTCGCCGGCCCGCTCGACAGCAGCGTGCAGGCCCGGACGCTGACGAGCAACGCGCCGTACTGGCGCGTCGCCTACGAGCACCAATGGGACCGCAACGCCTTGTCCTTCGGCACTTACGGGATCATCGCGAAGCTCAGCCCGCAGGGCCAGCCGGTCGCTCCGCCGAGCGATCGCTTCCGCGACACGGCGCTCGACGCGCAGTATCAGTATCTCGGCGACGATCACACTTTCTCGGTGCAAACGACGTATATCAAAGAGGACCAGACGCTCGATGCGAGCAGCGTTCTCGCCAGCACGAATCCGACGAACAATCTGAAGACCTTCCGCATCGGCGGCAGCTATTACTACCAGCGCCGGTACGGCGGCGCGCTCGGGTACTTCTCGACGACAGGGAGCACGGATGCAGCCTTGTACTTGCCGGGAGCAACCTTCGGCTTCGCCAACGGCAGCCCAGACAGCAAGGGCTGGATCGGCGAGTTGAGCTACATACCGTGGGAGAACGTAAAGCTGCTCGCGCAGTACACGGTGTACAACAAGTTCAACGGCGCGAGCACGAATTACGACGGCAACGGCCGCAATGCGAAGGACAATGACACGCTGTACCTGCTCGCCTGGCTGGCGTTCTAGCGCAAAGGGACTCAAGAATGAACAAGACCTTTCTCATCCTGCTTCCCGTCCTCGCGATCGCCGGCCGTCCGCTTGCGACCAGCGCGCAAGAATCGGACGCGCGCAGCGTCGCCACACAAGTCTGCGCTTCGTGCCATGGCCCGGCGGGAAGGAGCACCTCGTCCGCGTTTCCCCGACTCGCCGGCCAGCAGCCCGCATACCTGGAGGCGCAGCTCAAAGGCTTCCGGGATCGTACGCGGGCCGACCCCATGGCGCAGGCATATATGTGGGGCATGTCTTCGCGGCTCGATGACGCGACGATCGCGGGCCTTGCCGCGTACTACGCGAAGCAGAAACCGGCACGGGACACGAAGGTGGACCCCAAGCTCGCGCAGCAAGGCCAGGAGATCTTCGAGAAGGGCATCGCCGGCTCGAACGTACCCGCCTGCGTCACTTGCCACGGGAAGAATGCGGAAGGCAACGCCACCTTCCCACGGCTTGCCGGCCAGCACGCCGACTACCTGGTGAAGCAGCTCGCGCTCTTCAAGAGCGCGCTGCGCGCGGGCGGCAACGCGCCTATCATGCACGACGTGAGCGAAGGCATGAGTTTCGACCAGATGAGCGCGGTCGCCGCGTATCTGGCGAGCAAGTAGCCGCGCCGCATGACGTCGCGCGTTCTCGTCGCGGCAGCGCTGGCGCTAGGAGCGCTCAGCGCCCGCGCAGACCAGGCGGACGACATCGCGCGGCTGCGTGAAGAGGCCGCGGCGCTTCGCCAGTCGCTCGACAAGCTGGAGGCGGAGATCCAGGCCCTCGAGGCCGGCAACCCCGCGCCATTGGCGCCAGGCAGCCAGGTCAAGGCGGCCGCGGCGCCGGAGCGGCCGCCTGAGCCTTCGCCCGTCGCGGTCCACCGCAATTGGTCGCGAGTGCATCCCGGCGTCTCCAAGCAGGAGGTGGACGCGCTGCTCGGCAAGCCCGAGCGGGTGATGCGCCTCAACGGCGATCTCGTCTGGTACTACGTGTATCCCGGCCTCGGCCGAGGATCGGTGTTCTTCAACGGCGAGGACAAGGTGACCGCCACGCAGGCGCCGCGCGCGGGCTGGTTCCAGTGAAGCGCGCGGACTAGAAGTCCTTCGGCTCCGGCGGAAAGGAGGGCTTGCGCTTCTCGCGGTGCGAGGCGACGCCTTCCTTCGCCTCCGGGCCGGTGAAGCCGAGGATCTCGAGCGCCAGCGAGGCGTCGAAGGCGGGCCCGGCCATGCGCAGCCAGTTGTTCAGCGAATACTTGGTCCAGCGAAGCGCGGTCTGCGCGCCGGCGGCGAGCTTGCGCGCCACCTCGAGCGCCTTTTCGTGGAGCTCGGCCTCCTCACACGTCATCGACACCAGGCCGAGCCGCTCGGCCTCTTCGCCGCTGATGCTCTCGCAAAGCAGCAGGTAGTACTTCGCCTTCGCCATGCCGCACAGCAGCGGCCAGACGATCGCCGCGTGATCGCCCGCGGCGACGCCCAGGCGAGTGTGGCCGTCGATCAGCCTTGCAGTACGGGAGGCAATCGAAATATCGGCGAGCAAGCCGGCGACCAACCCTGCGCCGACCGCCGGGCCGTGCATCGCCGAGACGACGAGCTTCGAGCAGTTGATCAGGTTGAAGACGAGGTCCTTCGCCTCGCGCCAGACGCGTGCGCGCACGGCGAAGTCGCGCATCATGTCCTCGACCATCGCCAGGTCGCCGCCGGCGGAGAAGCCGCGGCCCTCGCCGCGCAGGATCGCCACGCGAACGTCCGGATCGCGGTCGATATCGAGCCACACGCGCGCCATCTCGGCGTGCATGCGCGCGGTCGTCACCGAGAGCTTGCCCTCTTCCGCGCGCATCACGATCTCGAGGATGCCGGGCTCGACGCGACGGATCTTCAGCTCTTTATATTCCGAGTAATCCATCAGCCCATTCTACAATTCGCAGGATGCGCACTCCGGACGAGCATTTCGCCAATCTCCCCGGGTTTTCCTTCGCGCCCCATTACCTGCAGTGGAAGGAGTGGCGCGTCCACTACCTCGACGAAGGCAAGGGCGAGCGCACGTTCCTCTGCCTTCACGGCGAGCCGACGTGGTGCTACCTCTACCGGCGGATGATCCCCGGCCTCCTCGCCCGCGGCGCGCGCATCGTGGCGCCCGACTTCGTCGGTTTCGGGCGGTCGGACAAGCCGGAAGACGAAGCCTTGTACACCTTCGACTTCCATCGCGCGTTTCTCCTCGATTTCATCCGCACCCTTCGGCTGAAGAACATCACGCTGGTCGTCCAGGACTGGGGCGGCCTGCTCGGCCTGACGCTGCCGATGGAGGTGCCCGAGATCTCGGGCCTCTTCATCATGAACACCGCCCTCGCCACCGGCGACGCGCCGCTCACCGAGGGCTTCGTCGCCTGGCGCGCCTATGTGGCGAAGAATCCCGACCTCGCGTGCGGCAAGCTGCTCGGCCGCGCCTGCCCGCATCTCACCGCCGCGGAAGCCGCCGCCTACGACGCGCCTTTCCCCGACGCGCGCTACAAGGCCGGCGTGCGGCGCTTCCCGCCGCTCGTGCCCGAGCATCGCGACGATCCCGGCGCGGCGATCTCGCGCAAGGCGCGCGAGTGGCTGCGCAGCTCGTGGAAAGGCGAGAGCTTGATGGCGGTCGGCGCCAAGGACCCGGTGCTGGGCGTGCCGGTGATGCGGCAACTGCGCTCGTGGATTCGCGGCTGCCCGGAGCCGGTGGTGATTGAAAACGGCGGGCATTTTCTGCAGGAATGGGGAGAGGAGGTGCTTTCGCGATGGAAGTGAGCTATCAAGACGTCGCGCAGGCGCACGAGCGCATCAAAGGCGCGGCGAAGCGCACGCCGGTGCTCACCTCCGCGACGGTAGACGAGCTCACCGGTGCGAAGGTCTTCTTCAAGTGCGAGAACTTCCAGCGCATGGGCGCCTTCAAGTTTCGCGGCGCTTATAACGCGCTTTCCCAGCTGGACGGCTCGGAGCGCAAAAAGGGTGTTCTCGCATTCTCGTCCGGCAACCACGCGCAGGCCGTCGCGCTCTCCGGAAAGCTGCTCGGCATCAAGACGGTCATCGTGATGCCGTGGAACGCGCCGCGGGTGAAGCTCGAGGCGACGCGCGGCTACGGCGCCGAGGTCGTCACGTACGGTCCGGCAGATGACAGAGAACAATTTGCCGCGCGCGTGGCTGCGGAACGGGGAATGGTTACCGTGCCGCCCTTCAACCATCCGCACGTCATCGCCGGGCAGGGCACGACGGCGAAGGAGCTGATCGAGGAGACCGGGCCGCTCGACCTGCTGCTCGTGCCCTGCGGCGGCGCGGGGCTGCTCTCGGGCTGCGCGATCGCCGCGCGCCAGCTAGCGCCCGAGTGCCGGGTCGTCGGCGTGGAACCGGCGGCGGGCGATGACGCCACGCGCTCGTTCAGAGAAAAGAAGCTGGTGAAAATCGACGTGCCCGACACCATCGCCGACGGCGCGCGCACCACCTCTCTCGGCAGCCTCACCTTCGCGCTGATACTGCGCTACGTGAACGAGATGGTGACGGTCACGGATGCCGAGCTGCTCGCGGCAATGTTCTTCCTGTGGGAGCGCATGAAGATCGTCGTCGAGCCGACCGGCGCGCTCGCCTTCGCCGCACTGTTTCACAAGAGGATTTCCACGCGGGGGAAGCGCGTGGGAATCGTCATTTCAGGCGGAAACGTCGACCTGCGCTGGGCGGCGGGTGTGCTCGTCTCGCGGGGTGACGCGGCGGGCGCCCCGAAGTAAACTCGCCGCCTTACAACGAGGAGGAAATCCATGAGGAGGAATCGCTTCGCCCTGGCCGCGCTCGCGCTGCTCGGGGGGTTGTGCAGCGTCCCGGCCGTCGCGGCCGACCCGTACAAGATCGACGTCATCACCTCGCTCACCGGCGGCGCCTCGTTCCTCGGCAAGGGCGAGCAGCAGAGCCTGCAGCTGCTCGAGAAGTCGCTCAACAAGTCGGGCGGCATCGGCGGCCGGCCGCTCGAGTGGGTGTTCTACGACGACCAGTCGAGCCCGCAGATCGCGGTGCAGCTCGCGAGTCAGATCAAGGCGAAGAATCCGCCGGTGATCCTCGGGCCTTCCATCGTCGCCATGTGCAACGCCGCGGGCGCGCTGATGAAGGAAGGTCCGGTGATGTACTGCCTCTCTCCGGGCATCCATCCGCCCAAGGGCAGCTACGTGTTCACCTCGAGCACCTCGACCTACGACCTCGCCAAGGCGCTGATGCGCCACTTCCGCCTCAAGGGCTGGAAGAACATCGCGATCATGACCAGCTCCGACGCGAGCGGCCAGGACGCCGAGCGCGGCCTGAACGAGGCGGCGGCGATGCCCGAGAACAAGGACATCAAGATCGTCGCGCGGGCGCACTTCAACATCACCGACGTGAGCGTCGCGGCGCAGATCGAGAACGTCAAGGCGGCGAATCCGCAGGCCTTCATCGCCTGGAGCACCGGGGCGCCGATCGCGACGATCTTCAAAGGCATCGTGCAGGCCGGGCTTGACGTGCCGACGGCGACGACCGACGGCAACATGACCTACGCGCAGATGAAGAACTACCACGACTTCCTGCCGAAGCAGCTCTACATCGCCACCGGCCTGTGGGCAGCGTACGGCTACCAGAAGCTCGATCCGCGCCTGGAGAAGACGATCAAGGAGTTCTACGACCAGTACGCGGCGATCGGCCAGAAGCCCGACCTGCCGGCGAGCATCGGCTGGAACTCGGGGCTGCTCGTCGCCGAGGCGTTGAAGAAGCTCGGGCCGAAGGTCACGGCGGCGCAGCTACGCGACCATCTCGCCAATCTCAAGGATTATCCGGGCATCGACGGCATCCTCGACTTCCCCGCCTCCCCGCAGCGCGGCCTCGGGCTGCAGGACGTCGTCGTCACGCGCTGGGAGCCGGCGAAGAACACCTGGGTCGCGGTGAGCAAGCCGGGAGGCGAGCCGCTCCAGTAGCGCGGGCGGCATGGAGCAGGCCGCTCAGACGATCATCGGCGGGCTTCTCCAGGGCAGCGTCTTCGCGATCGTTGCCCTGGGGTTCACGCTCGTCTTCCGCGTCACCGGCGCGATCAACCTCGCGCAAGGCGCCTTTTGCATCCTCGGCGCCTTTGCCATGTTCTCGCTGCAGCAGACGTTCCACTGGCCGCTCGCCGCGGCGGCCGCGGGCGCCGCGCTCGCCACGGCCGCGGCGGGCTTCGCCATCGGGACGAGTACATTCGTTCCCGCGCTGTCGCGGCTGCCGACGAGCAGCATGTTCATCCTCACCGCCGGGCTGCTCACTTTCCTCGAGGGCCTGTGCCTCGTCGTTTGGGGAAGCGCGCCCTACGCGCTCCCGCCTTTCTCCGGCGAGGCGCCGCTCACGCTGCTCGGCCTGCGCGTGCCGACCCAGGGTCTATGGATTGCCGGCGCCACCGTCGCCATCGTTGCGGGAATCTGGTGGCTGCTCATGCGCACCACGCTCGGCGAGGCGCTGCGCGCCTGCGCGGAGAATCCGGCGGCGGCGCGGCTCATGGGAATCGACGTGCCGCGCATGACGCTCTTCAGCTTCACTCTCGCCGCGTTCATCGCCGCGATCGGCGGCATCGTCGTCGCGCCGATCCTCTCCTTCCAGTTCGACACCGGCCGCTTCTTCACCATCTCGGGCTTCAGCGCCGTGGCGATCGGCGGGCTCGGCTCCTTCGTCGGCGCCGCCGCGGGCGGCGAGCTCCTCGGGGTGGCGGAGCAGCTCGCCGCCGGCTACATCTCGTCGCTCTTCGCCAACGGCATCGCGCTCGGGCTGCTCATCCTCACGCTCCTCGTGCGCCCGAGCGGGCTCTTCACGGCGCGCCGCTCGCGCCGCGAGGACGTGCGCGACGAGCAACGCATCTATCACCCGGTGGTGCGGCTGGGCGGCCGGCGCGGCGCGGCCTTCGGCATCGCCGCGGTGCTGCTCGTGCTCGCCCTGCCCTGGCTCGTTCCCGACGGCCTGCTGAGCACGCTCGTCATCACGGCGATCCTGTTCATCGCGGTGCTCGGCCTCGACGTGCTGATGGGCTACGCCGGGCAGGTGAGCCTCGGCCAGGCGGGCTTCATGGCGGTGGGCGGCTACACCGCCGCCATCCTCGCCACGAACTACGGGTGGCCGCCGCTCCTCGGCATGGCGGCCGGGCTCGCGCTCTCGCTCGCCTGCGCGCTCGGCCTGTCGCTCGCGACGATGCGCCTGCGCGGCCACTACCTCGCGCTCGCGACGCTCGCCTTCGGGCTGCTGGTCGATTCACTCACCGTCGGCATGACCGAGACGACCGGCGGCCCCTCGGGCCTCGTCGGCATCCCGGACTTCGCGATCGGCCCCTTCGCCTTCGACACCGCGCTGAAGATGTACTACCTCGTCGCGGCGCTGCTCGTGCTCCTCGTCCTTGCGCTGCTCGGCGGCATCCGCGGCAGCTTCGGCCGCGCGCTCCAGGCGGTGCGCACCGACCAGACCGCCGCCGCGGCGCTCGGCATCAACGTGCCGCGCTACAAGATGGCCGCTTTCGCCATCAGCGCGGCGCTCGCCTCGATCTCCGGAAGCCTTTACGCCTTTTTCTTCCACTTCCTCTCGCCGGAGATGGTCGGCACGCAGCGCTCGCTCGAGATGATCGCCATGCTGGTGGTCGGCGGCGAAGGCACGCTGGTCGGCCCGGTCTTCGGCGTCGCGCTGCTCACGCTCCTGCCGCAGATCTTCCAGCCGCTCGCGCTCTACAAGACGCTCGCCGCCGGAGCGCTGCTCGTCCTTACCGTGCGCTATCTGCCCGGCGGCATCTTCGGCAGCCTGGCGGCACGCATCGCCCGGTGAGCGCCGCCCTCGAAGCCAAAGGATTGAGCAAGGCGTTCGGCGGGGTGCGAGCGGCGGCCGACGTTTCGTTCACCGTGCCGGAAGGAAGCCTCACCGCCATCATCGGTCCCAACGGCGCGGGCAAGACGACGCTCTTCAATCTGATCACCCGTCTCTTCGTGCCCGACGCGGGCGAGGTGCTCTATTTCGGCACGCCGCTCGCCGGGCGCTCGCCCGGTGAGATCGCCGCCCTCGGCCTCATCCGCACCTTCCAGAGCGCGCGCATCTTTCCCGGCATGACGGTGCGCGAGAACGCGCTCGCCGGCGCGCACCTCCAGGCGCGCACGAATGCGCTCGCGCAGATGCTTTGGCTGCCTTCAGCACGGCGCGAGGAGCGTTCGCTCGCGGCGCGCGCCGACGCCCTGCTCGAGATTACCGGGCTCGCCTCGCGCGCCGGCGCGGCGGCGAACGAGCTGCCGATTGGCGGGCAGAAGCTGCTCGAGGTGGTGCGCGCCCTCATGGCGCGGCCGCGCGTGATGCTGCTCGACGAGCCGGCGGCGGGGCTGAACGACGCCGAGACGGCCGAGCTCGCCGCGCTGCTGCGCGCGGTGCGCGAGAGCGGCGTCACGGTGCTCGTCGTCGAGCACAACATGTCGCTCGTCATGGACGTCGCGGACCAGGTGATCGTCCTCGATGCCGGCAGCGTCGTGGCGCGCGGCGCGCCGGCCGAGATCCAGCGCGACCCGCGGGTCGTCGAAGCCTACGTGGGGCAGGACCTCCTGTGAGCCTCGAGCTGCGCGGCCTCGCCGCAGGCTACGACGGCAACGCCGTGGTGCGCGGCATCGACCTGCGCGTCGGGACGAACGAGATCGTGGCGCTGGTCGGCGCGAACGGCGCCGGCAAGTCGACGCTCGTCAAGGCGATCTCGGGCCTGCTCGAGCCGCAGGCGGGCGAGCTGCGCTTCGACGGGCGGCCGATCGGCCGCCTCTCGCCGCGCGAGCGCGTGCGCCTCGGCATCGTGCACGTGCCCGAGGGCCGGCAGGTCTTCGCCGGGCTTTCCATCGCCGAGAACCTGCGGCTCGGCGCCTGGAGCCGGCGCGGCCAGCTCGGCGCCGCAGCCGTCGAGGCGGAGATGCGCAAGGTCTGCGAGCGCTTCCCGATGCTGCTCGAGCGGCTCGAGCAGCCGGCGGGGACGCTTTCCGGCGGGCAGCAGCAAATGCTCGCCATCGCGCGCGGGCTGATGGCGAAACCGCGGCTTCTGCTCCTCGACGAGCCTTCGCTCGGCCTCGCGCCGCTCGTCGTCACGGAGATCTTCCGCCTGGTGCAGGCGCTGCGCGCGCAAGGCATCGCGATCCTGCTCTCCGAGCAGAACGCGCGCCTCAGCCTGCGCATCGCCGACCGCGGCTACGTCATCGAAACGGGGCGCGTCGCGCTCGAGGGCCGCGGCGAGGAGCTGCTGCGCAGCCCCGAGGTCGCCGAGCGCTATCTCGGCGTCGGCAAGACGCTCGGGGAAGGCGCCGGACGCAACGACGCTCTCGCGGGCCGGCTGCGCACGCTTCTCGCCTGAGATTCCAAATCGTCGTCCCCGCGAAGGCGGGGACCCCGTTTCGATTTACAAAATTGGACCCCCGCATTCGCGGGGGCGACCACTAGAGGCGCCCTAACCTGCTTTCTTTTTTCGGGCAGCCTTCTTTTTCCCGGCCTTCTTCCTCTTCACCGCCTTCTTCGCCGGGCGGCGGCGCTGCTTCGCCTTGATGACCCGCTTCGGCGCTTCGTCCGGGCGCGGGAACTGCAGGATCGCGTCCTTGAAGAGCTGGATCACGCCGAGCACCGCGGCCGCCTGCGACGGATAGAGCGCCTCGGTGCGTACCACTATCTCGCTCACGTTCTCGGGATGGTAGAGCTCGGCGAGATACATGCCGCTCGCCTCGTCCAGCACGAACTCGACGCGAAATTGAGCCACGGGCCTCCTCCTCGGTCGACGATAATAGCCGCCGTCATGCGAGCAGTCGAGATTTCCTCGCCCGGCGGTCCGGAGGTGCTTAAGCCGCGCGACCTGCCGAAGCCCTCGCCGCAGCCGAACGATATTCTGGTGAAGGTCGCCGCCGCCGGCGTGAACCGCCCCGACGTGCTGCAGCGCATGGGTCGCTACCCCGTTCCGCCCGGCGCGTCGCCGCTTCCCGGCCTCGAGATCGCCGGCGAGGTCGCGGAAGTCGGTTCTGCGGCGAAACTTTGGCAGCGCGGCGACAAGATTTGTGCGCTCACGAACGGCGGCGGCTACGCCGAGTTCTGCGCCGTGCCCGAAGGTCAGGCCCTGCCGGTGCCGAGAAATCTCTCTCTCGTCGAAGCGGCGTCGCTCCCGGAAACCTGTTTCACCGTCTGGTCGAACGTCTACGACCGCGGCCGACTTGCCCCGGGCGAGACGCTGCTCGTGCAGGGCGGCACCTCCGGCATCGGCGTCACCGCGATCCAGGTGGCCGCGGCAACCGGCAATCGCGTCTTCGCCACCGCGGGCTCGGACGAAAAGCGCGCCGCGTGCGTGCGCCTCGGCGCGGACAAGGCCTTCAACTATCGGAGCGAAGACTGGTCGGCCGGCGTGCGTGCCGCGACCGGCGGCAAGGGCGTCGACGTGATCCTCGACATGGTGGGCGGCGACTACGTGGCGAAGGAGCTCGCCTGCCTCGCCGACGAAGGCCGGCTCGTCTTCATCGCTTTCCTGCGCGGGCCGAAGGCCGAGCTCGACATCGCGCAGGTGATGCGGCGCCTGACGATCACCGGCTCGACGCTGCGCCCGCGCACGAGCGAATTCAAGGCCGCAATCGCGAAAAGCCTGCGCGAGAAGATCTGGCCGCTCGTCGAATCGGGCCGCATCAAGCCCCAGGTCTACAAAACCTTCCCGCTCGAGCAGGCCGCGGAGGCGCACCGGCTGATGGAGTCCTCGCAGCACATCGGCAAGATCGTCCTCACCCTCTAAAAGGGGTCTACGCTTTGGCTTCTTCCTTCAGCCACGCGACGAAGTCGGCCACTTCCGGTCGATTCGCGGCCGACGGCGAGGTGATGACGAAGTAGGCGCGCGCGGGATCGGCGGTCGGCTTGAAGGGCGCGATCAGCTCCTTGGAGGCCATGAGGTCGCGCACGAGCGGTGTGCGGCCGAGCGCAACGCCGTGGCCCGCGACCGCGGCGGGGATGATCTGCTCGTAGCCCGAGAACGAGAGCCGCGCCGCCGGCCGCAGGTCGGCGATGCCGGCCACCTCGAGCCAGGTCTTCCAGTGCAGCCACGGATGGCGCACCTCGGGATCGTC
>DASQYN010000284.1:0-3503 GCA_035639215.1 Burkholderiales bacterium | reverse complement strand
GACCACGTTGCCGCCCGCTTCGGCGATCAGCGCCGCGACCTTGGCGAGGCTTCCGGAGACGTCGGGCATCGTCACGCGCAGCCGCACGAGCCGCTCGTCGCGCACGAGGCCGCGCATCAGCACCGAGGCGAGGACGCGGCTGTCGATGTTGCCGCCGGAGACGACGAGCCCGACGCGCCGTCCGGCGAAGCGCTCCGGAGTCTGAAGCAGCGCCGCGAGCGCCGCGGCGCCCGCGCCTTCGGCGACCGTCTTCTCGATCTCGATCAGCGCCACCACGGCGCGCTCGATCGTCTCCTCGTCGACCACCAGCACCTCCTCCACCAGCCGCCGGATGATGGCGAAGGCGGTGTCGCCCACGTCCTTGACCGCGATGCCCTCGGCGATGGTGTCGCCGCCGACCTGGACCGGCTGCCCGGCGAGCCGCTGGTTCATCGAGGGATAGGTTTTCGACTCGACGCCGAAGATGCGGATCTGCGGCCGCAGCGACTTGGCGGCGAGCGCGATGCCGGAGATCAGCCCGCCGCCGCCGACCGGCACGACCAGGAGGTCGAGGTCCGGCACCGCCTCGAGCATCTCCAGGCCGACCGTACCCTGGCCGGCGATCACGTGCTCGTCCTCGTAGGGATGGACGAACACGAGGTTGTCGCGCCGCGCGCGCTCGTGCGCGTGCCGCCCGGCGTCGGCGAGCGACTCGCCTTCCAGCACCACCTCGGCGCCGTGCACGCGCGTGTTCTTGATCTTGGTGTTGGGCGAGCCGCGCGGCATGACGATCACCGCCGGGATGCCGAGCCGCGCCGCGTGGTAGGCGACGGCCTGGGCGTGGTTGCCGGCGCTCATGGCGATGACGCCGCGTCTGCGCTCCTCGGGCGTGAGCGACAGCAGCTTGTTCAGCGCGCCGCGCTCCTTGAACGAGGCGGTGAACTGCAGGTTCTCGAACTTGAGGAACACCTCGCAGCCGGTGAGGCGCGAGAGGGTGCGGCTCGGCAGGAAGGGCGTGCGCTCGACGGCGCCGGCGATGCGCGCCGCGGCGGCGCGGACCTCATCCGCGGAAACCATCCCGCGATGTTACTGCAGGGTCTTGCGCGGGCCGTCTTCGGGAAGCGGCGCGACTTCGGGAACGGCGCGCTGCTCGTCGAGCTGGATGGCGGTGGCGACGTAGCCGGCGAGGCCGACGATCAGCTTCAGCCGGTCGCGCGCGAGCTTCTGCGTCGCCGGCAGCTCCTCCATCGTGATGCGCGCCTGCTCCTGGATCTGCACCAGCTTTCGGATCAGGTCTTCTTTCTTTCGCGACATGGCAGTTTCGCCTTTTGCTTGGCCGCCAAGATAGCAAAAGCGCCGCCGTCGTGCCTGCGCAACGCTGCGCGAAATCGATGAAATTGTTGTAGCGATCGCACTACAGACGCTCGCGGGTATGATGGCCGCGCCATGGAACCCGACTCGCGGATCGCCGAGCTCGGCGCTGGCGCCGATCCGGCGGATGCGCAGTTCCGCCTGCTGGTCGAGACGGTCAGCGACTACGCCATCTTCCTGCTCGATCCCGAGGGGCGCATCATCAGCTGGAACGCCGGCGCGCAGCGGATCAAGGGCTACGCGGCGGTCGAGATCCTCGGCCGGCATTTCTCGGTCTTCTACGCGCCGGAGGAGCGCGCCGCCGGACGGCCGCAGGAGCTGCTCGCGGTGGCCGGGCGCGAGGGCCGCATCGAGGACGAGGGCTGGCGGCTGCGCAAGGACGGCAGCCGCTTCTGGGCCGACGTGGTGATCACCGCGCTGCGCGACGCCGCCGGACGCGTCAGCGGCTACGCCAAGGTGACGCGCGACATGACCGAGCTGCAGCGCCACCGGGAGCGCGTCGAGACCAGCGAGGCGCGGCTGCGCGCCTTCGCCGACCACAGCCCGGCGCTCATGTTCATCAAGGACCTGGCGGGCCGCTATCGCTTCGCCAACCGCCGGTTCCTCGAGCGCTTCGGCCTGCAGCTCGCGCAGCTGCTCGGCCGCACCGACGCCGAGCTCTTCCCGCGCGCCCAGGCGGCGGCGTTCCGCGCCAACGACGCGGAGGTCGCGGCGAGCGGCCGGCCGGTCGAGGTCGAGGAGAAGGCGCGCTACGTCGACGGCGAGCACGTCAGCCTGGTCGTCAAGTTTCCGCTCTTCGACGCGCCGGGCAACGTGAGCGCGATCGGCGGCATCGCCACCGACATCACCGAGCGCAAGCTCACCGAGCAGGCGCTCGTGGAGCAGAGGAAGCTCCTCCAGGAGGCGCAGAACGTCGCCGGGCTCGGCTGCTGGGAATGGGATCCGGCGAGCGGCCGCATCACCTGGTCCGAGCAGCTCTACCGGCTCTACGGCCTCGACCCGCAGCGCTTCCAGCCGAGCTTCGAGGGCTACCTCGAGCGCGTGCATCCCGAGGACCGCAGCCAGAGCGGTGAGCGCGTGGCGCGCGCCCTGATCGACGGGCGGCCCTTCAGCACCGAGGAGCGCATCGTGCGGGCCGACGGCGCCGTGCGCTGGCTGCGCAGCCACTGCGAGGTGGTGCGCGACGCGGCGGGGCGGCCGATCAAGCTGCTCGGCGCCTGCCTCGACGTCACCGAGAGCCGCGCTTCCGAGCAGGCGCTGCGCGCCGCGGCGGCGAGCCTGCAGGCGCTCTCGCGCCGCCTCGTCGAGGCGGAGGAGGCCGAGCGGCGGCGCATCGCCGGCGAGCTGCACGACCGCGTCGGCCAGAACCTCTCGGCGCTCAACATCAACCTCGACATCGTGCTCGGCGGGCTCGGCGAGGACGGATCGAAGGAGCTGCGTCTGCGCCTGCGCGACTCGCTCGCCCTGGTGGACGGCACGCTGCAGGCGATCGAGAACGTCATGGCCGAGCTGCGGCCGCCGCTGCTCGAGGAGTACGGCCTCGGCGCGGCGCTTGGCTGGTACGCCGAGGACTTCTTCAAGCGCACCGGCATCGAGATCGACTTCCAGGACGAGGCGCGCGAGCGCAACCGCGAGCTGCGCCGCGATGCGGCGGTCGCGCTCTTCCGCATCGCGCAGGAGGCGCTGAACAACGTCGCGAAGCACGCCAACGCGCGCCGCGTGCGCATCGCGGTGTCGGCAAGCGCCGGGGAGATGAGCGTCGAGGTGCGCGACGACGGCGCGGGCTTCGATCCGCTCGCCGCGGAAGCGCGCGCCAGCCGCTGGGGCATGACCACCATGCGCGAGCGCGCCGAGGCCGCCGGCGGTCGCCTGGAGATCTCCAGCAACCCCGGCGGCGGTACCGCGCTTCGTGCTACTGTGCCCTTCTGATGGCCATCAAGATCCTCATCGCCGACGACCACGGGGTGGTCGCCGAAGGCCTGAAGCACCTGATCGAGGCGCAGCCCGACATGCAGGTGGTGGCGATGGCGGGCGACGGCCGCGAGGCGGTGCGCCTCGCGCGCGAGGCGGGTCCCGACGTCGTCCTGATGGACCTTTCGATGCCCGAGCTTAACGGCGCGGACGCGACCCGCGCCGTCCTCGAGCGCGACGCG
>DASQYN010000283.1:0-3642 GCA_035639215.1 Burkholderiales bacterium | reverse complement strand
GGTCCGGATGAGTGGCTTAACGTTCATGGTGGCCTCCTTTGGCCTAGTGACTACATTCACGATAGTCACTTGCCAATTTGATGTCAAGCGGCTATTTTTGTGCCATGGCGCGCTCCTATGGACAAAAAGGCTGCCCGGTCGCCCGCACGCTGGAAGCGATCGGCGAGCGCTGGACGATCCTCATCCTGCGCGACCTTTTCCTGAAAGGGCCGCGCCGCTTCCAGGATTTCCAGGAGTCGCTCGGCGGCGTCGCGCCCAACACGCTCTCGGCGCGCCTGAAGGACCTCGAGACGAACGGGCTCATCGCGCGCCGGCTCTACAGCGAGCATCCGCCGCGCCTCGAATACCACCTCACCGAGAAAGGCAGGACGCTCGGCCCGGTGATGAAGGCGCTGCGCGAATGGGGAACGCGCCAGGGCGCGTGAAGCCCCGCTAACAGCTTGTCAACAAGGCGTGCACAGGCTGTCCACAGCCTCCTGTGGACAACTCAGCGGCGCTGCGCGCGCGGCTCCTCGCCGGTGATGATGTCGACCAGGCGCAGGAAGACATTGCGCGGCAATTCCGCCTGCGCCCTCCAGGTGGAGAAATCGCTTTCGGAGGCGCCGAGATGGCGCCGCAGCTGCTCGTCGCCGCCGACCCGCTGCGCGGCGCAGCGCAATGCACGCGTATGGATTTCGTTGAGCACCACAGTCTCCCCTCAAGGCTGTGATTGAAGCGGCGTGGGAACCAACGCTACATTGCCGCTCGCGAGCCGCCGCGTCAACGCGCGGCGGCAAATTTTTTTTGTCAAGCGGCGAAGATGTCTTCCGGAAGCAACGCGCTCACCGTCACGTTCGGCACGTCCACCACCTGGCTCACTCGCAGATCCACGGCGACGCTGCAGAGCACATAGGCCTGCTCGCGCGTCCAGCCGCGCTCTTCGAGGAGGCGAATCATCTCGATCACCGCGTTGCGCGCCGCGAGCGAGACGTCGCAGCTCTCGTTTCTCCCTTCGGGCGTGACGGGCATGCCCATGGTCGCGACGAAGTTGCGCGGTACCGAGGACTCGGGCGGCGCGAAGAACCCGGGATGCGCGAAGCGAGGCCAGACGATGCGCCTGGCTTTTGCCTCTCCGGGATGGATCCTGAAGCGCACGACCGCCGTCGCCCCCATCTCGATCGCCGTGCCGCAGCACTCCGAGTCGCCCTGCGCGTAGTGGCCGTCGCCCACCGAATAGAGCGCGCCGGCGACGTTCACCGGCACGAAGAGGCGCGAGCCCTTCGTCAGCTGCTTCACGTCCACGTTGCCGCAGTTCTCGCGCGGCGGGATGGTGCGCAAACCCTCGCTCGCTGCCTTTCCGTTCGGCACGGCATTGTCGGGATCGGGAAGCCAAACCCGTCCGCCGCGCGCCTTCAGCTCGGCCTCGCGCGCCGACCAGCGCGCGAGCTGCTCGTGCGAAGGCGCGACGCCCGCCGTGCCCATGAAGGCGCCGTTCGGAATGCGCACGCCCGGAAGCTGCGGCGAGGTGGCGAAGCGCGGCGTGATGTCCCAGTGCACGACGAAGTGGTAATCGAAGAGGTCCGGGAGAAAGCCGCCGCCCGGCGCGAAGCGCGTCCAGCCGTAGCGCTGCGGCACGATGTCGAGATACTCGATCTCCAGCAGGTCGCCGGGCTTCGCGCCTTTGACGTAGACAGGGCCGGTCAGCGGATGCGCCACCGTGCGCGGCAGATGCGCGAGATCCGCGGCGGTCGTGCGCGGGCCGATCAGCCCGTCGTTCGCATCGCGCGTCTCGAGCGCCAGCTCCTCTCCCGGCTCCACCTCGATCGCCGGCGCGATGTCCGGATGCCAGCGGTTATGGCCCTTGCGCGGCTCCTCGCGCAGCCGTTTGCTGCGGTCGATCTCGAGGGTCTTCATGGACGCATTATTCCCAGGATCGCCGGCCGCGGGTCGAACTCGGTCCACAAGCCGAAGCGGCAGCCGCCGTTTTCGTCGGCGGCGCAGAGCCTCGCTTTCGCGCCGTAGGGCACCGGCCCCTTGAGCCATGCCTGTAGTCGCCGGTGTGCCGCGCAAAGCGCAGCGCGCCATGCTCGGGCACGGTCCACTCGCCGATCGGCGGGCCGGGCGGCTCGGGAGGAGACGCCACGGCGCGCTCCGCCGGCGCACCGAAGCGGCCGCGCGCATAGAAGGTGGTGACGCCTTCCCAGGCGAGCGAGGCCGACTCGGTTACTCTCAGGTGCAGATCGGCTTCCATTCCCTTCTCCAGAATGCGCAGCGCCGCGAGCCGCAGCTCCAGATCGACCCGGCTGCCGCTCGCGAGCGCGCGATACTGCACGAGGCGGTTTCGCACCTGGAGCATCTTCCAGATCGGCAGCGGGAAAGCCGGATGCGTAAGCAGCGCCATGTGCAGCCGGAAGCCGGCGACATGGAAATAGAGGAAGGCTCGAGCTCGCTCCGGGCAACCCGCACGCCGCGCCAGCGCAGCACAAGCTCGGGCGCGGCAAGGGGACGGCGCTTCGCCGCCGAGGGCAGGACGGCCCTCGCCATGTAGACGAGCGCCGAAGGCTTCGAGCGGTACTCGACGAGCGGCACGCGGCCGCCACGATAGCCGCTTTTCCCGCCTTAAACGCTAGAGCAGCTCGAGCAGCGAGCGCCTTCCCTGCGGCGTGAGCCGCAGCGCTCGCGACTGCGGCGCGCGCGAGAGCCAGCGGCGTTCGAGAAAATGGTCGAGCAGCGAGCTGGCAAGCCGGCCGGCGAGATGGTGGCGCCGCTCCGACCAGTCGAGGCAGGGATAGGCATCGCGCTCGCCCTGCGGCGCCGCCGCCCGATCGAGGCCGGCTCTCTCGAGCCATGCCCGCCCGTCGCGGCGGTAGGCCTCGTAGACGCGCACGCCGAGCTCGCCGGCGAGATGGCGATAGCAGGTGCGCGCGAACTTGAGGGAGCGGTACGGCTCGCGCTGCCACTTGTCGGCGCCGGCGGGGCGCTCCGCGACGAGCGACAAGGCCTCGAGCGCATGCGCCACGTCGCCGTTGGCGACGCGGTAATAGCGATGGCGCCCCTGCGCTTCGACGGCGAGCAGGCCCTCGTCGATGAGCTTGGCGAGATGGCCGCTCGCGGTCGAGGCGTTGACGCCGGCGGCTTGCGCGATCTCGCCCGCCGGCAGGCACGCGCCGCCGAGCAGCGCGCCGAGCATGCGCGCGCGCGTCGGGTCGCCGATGATCGCCGCGATGCGCGCGAAGCGCGGCTCGACCGAAGAGGGGCTGGACATGACGCTCATCGTATCGCCGCGGCGGGCGGAAATGCTTCGCTGCGCGCCGAAACATCGGCGGCGCCGCATCCCTAGCATGGCCTCCATGGACAGCGCAAAAGCCATCTACGGGCGAGCGCCGGCGCGGCCCGGCCTGGTGCTCCTCGCAACGTCGCTCGGCGTGCTCGTGGCGCAGGTCGACACCTCGGTCGTCACGCTCGCTGTGAAGCGCATCGGCGCCGACCTCGGCGCGAGCGTGAGCGGCATGCAATGGACGATCGATCTCTACAACCTTGTCTACGCGTCGCTGCTGCTCACCGCCGGCATCCTCGGCGACCGGTACGGGCGCCGGCGTGTCTTCGCCTGGGGCATCGCGCTCTTCGCGCTCGGCAGCCTCGCCTGCGCCGCGGCGCCCGATA
>DASQYN010000282.1:0-3332 GCA_035639215.1 Burkholderiales bacterium | reverse complement strand
GTGCCACAGGCCCCGCCCGAGCGCGGCCAGGGCGGCGAAGGTGCGTTGCGCGACTGGGGTTTCACCGGAGCCGAGATCGATCGGCTGCGCGCCCTCGGTTTGCATTTTTCCGCCTAGCCGGCGGGCGTTGCCCTTAGAATCGCGCCCGCCAACGGGAGAGTGCCATGCTCGGACGCCTGATGCCCCGCGAGGGGAAGTTCTTCGACCTTTTCAACGCCCACGCCGAGCGCATCGTCGAGGGCAGCCGCGAGCTGGCGGCGATGATCGGCCGCTTCGACCAGCTCGAGGCGCACGCGCAGCGCATCGACGCCGCCGAGCGCGCCGCCGACAAGCTCACCCACGAGTGCATCACGCTGCTGCACCGCACGTTCATCACGCCCTTCGACCGCGACCAGATCCACCAGCTGATCACCCGGATGGACGACATCCTGGACCTCATCCAGGACGTCGCGGAGACCATCGCGCTCTACGACCTGCGCAGCGTGACGCCGGAGGCGAGGCAGCTCGCCGAGATCTGCCAGCATTCCTGCGAGCGGGTGAAAACCACCGTGGCGCTGCTCACCAACATCAAGAGCTCCAGCGCGATTCTCAAGCTTTGCGAGGAGATCGACCGCCTGGAGTCGGACGCCGACCGCGTGTTGCGCTCGGCAATGTCGAAGCTGTTCCGCGAGGAGAACGACCTGAAGCAGCTGATGAAGCTGCGCGTCATCTACGATCTGCTCGAGACGATCACCGACCGCTGCGAGGACGTGGCGAACATCATCGAGGGCATCGTCCTCGAAAACTCCTGATGGAGGGCCAGCTCGGCCTCGGGGTCGTCGTCGCCCTGGTGCTCATCGCGCTCGTCTTCGACTTCCTGAACGGCTTCCACGACGCCGCCAACTCGATCGCCACGGTCGTCTCGACGCGCGTGCTCAAACCCTATCAGGCGGTGCTGCTCGCCGCGGTGGCGAACTTCGTCGCGCTCTTCATCTTCCATCTCAGCGTGGCGACGACCGTCGGCAAGGGCATCGTCGACCAGGGCATCGTCGACCACTATCTGGTGTTCGGCGCCCTCACCGGCGCCATCACCTGGAACCTCATCACCTGGTACTACGGCATTCCGTCGTCGTCCTCGCACGCGCTGGTCGGCGGCCTGGTCGGCGCGGCAGTCGCCAAGGCCGGCACCTGGGCGCTGATCGCCCCGGGCATCGCCAAGACCGTGCTCTTCATCTTCGTCTCGCCGCTGCTCGGCCTCGTGCTCGGCTCTCTGATGATGCTCGTCGTGGCCCGGCTGTTCGCGCACAGCTCGCCGAGCCGCGTCGATCGCTGGTTCCGCCGCCTGCAGCTCGTCTCGGCCTCGCTCTACAGCCTCGGCCACGGCGGCAACGACGCGCAGAAGACGATCGGCATCATCTGGATGCTGCTCGTCGCGAGCGGCTATACGCCGCACGACGCGGCCGTGCCGCCCTGGGTGGTGATCGCCTGCTACGTCACGATCGCGCTCGGCACCGCGTTCGGCGGCTGGCGCATCGTCAAGACCATGGGCCAGCGCATCACCAAGCTTCGCCCCGTGGGCGGATTCTGCGCCGAGACCGGGGGCGCGATCACCCTCTTCACCACCGCAGCGCTCGGCATCCCGGTCTCGACCACCCACACGATCACCGGCGCCATCGTCGGCGTGGGCGCGACACAAAACGTGTCGGCGGTGCGCTGGGGCATTGCCGGCAACATCGTCTGGGCGTGGATCCTCACCATCCCCTGCTCGGCGTTCATCGCCGGGCTGGCGTGGTGGGTCGCGCGCCTGCTGCTCGCGACGGCTTAGTGCCCGGGCTTGCCCATGGCGCCGTGCGCCTCGCGCATGCCGCCCATGGGCTCGACCTGCAGCTCGGTCTTCAGCTCGCCGGCATGCTGGAACTTGAGCACGAGCGGCACCTTGTCGCCTTCCTTGAGCGGCGCCTTGAGGTTCATCAGCATGAGGTGCGCCCCGCCCGGCTTGAGCTCGAAGGCGCCGTGCGCGGGAACGTCGTAGCCCGCCACCTCGCGCATGCGGCTGATATCGCCGTCCTTGATCGTCACGTGGGTCTCGACCTTCGCGGCGGCGGGCGAGCTCACGCTCAGCAGCTTGTCGGCGCTCGACGAGCCGTTGCGGATCGTCATGTAGCCGACGCCGATCGTCGCGCCGGGCGGCGTGGCGCGCGACCAGGCATTTTCGATCCGGATCTGGGCGAGAGCCGGGCTCGCCAATGCCAGCAGCGGCGCGAGCCATAGCCACGAGAATCGCTTCATCGGTTGCTCCTTGCTTTCAAGAAAGTTTTCTGCGCTCCGCTTCCTGCAGCTCGCGCCAGAGGATCTTGCCGGTCGCCGTGCGCGGCAGCGAGGCGACGAGCTCGACCTGGCGCGGCACCTTGAAGGCCGCCATGCGGCCGCGCGCCCATTCGATAATCTCCTCGGGCTTTACCTCGCTGCCCGCGCGCGGCACGACCAGCGCCTTCACCGTCTCGCCGCGATAGCCGTCGGGCGAGCCGATGACGCACGCCTCCTGGATCGCCGGGTGCGCGTAGAGCATCGCTTCGACCTCGGCGGGCCAGACCTTGAAGCCCGAGGCATTGATCATGCGCTTCAGGCGATCGGTGATGAAGAAGTAGCCGTCCTCGTCGTAGTAGCCGAGGTCGCCGGTGCGGAAGAAGCGCTTGCCGTCGTGATCGACGAACGCCTCGCGCGTCGCCTGCTCCTGGCGCCAGTAGCCCTTGAACACCTGCGGCCCATGCACCACGATCTCGCCGACCTCGTTCGGCCCGAGCTCGCGGCCGGTCTCGATGTCGAGCACTCGCGCATCGGTGTTGAAGATCGGGATGCCGCCGCACTGGCGCTTCGGCCGGTGCGGCGGGTTCAGGTGGGTGGGCGCCATGGTTTCCGAGAGGCCGTAGCCCTCGATGTACGGCAGCCCGAACTTGTCCTGCAGCTTGCCGGCGAGCGCCTCGGGCATCGCCGCGCCGCCGCCGCCGAGCACGCGCAGCGACGAAAGGTCGTACTTGTCGAGGTCCGGGTTGGAGAGAAAATCGACCAGCATGGTCGTGATCGCCGACCAGTTCGTGACGCGCTCGCGCTCGATCTGCAGCGCCGCGCAGTCGCGGTCCCAGCGTGACATGAGCACGATCTCGGCACCCAGATGCAGCGGCGCGTTCATCCCGGCCTGCATGCCGGTAACGTGGAACATCGGCATCGCCGCGAGCACGACCGTATCGCCGGCCGGCGTGCCGCGCCAGTGCAGGTAGGGAACGGTGGTCGCCTGGATGCTCGAATGGGTGTGCATGCACCCTTTCGGCTTCCCCGTCGTGCCCGAGGTGTAC
>DASQYN010000281.1:0-3139 GCA_035639215.1 Burkholderiales bacterium | reverse complement strand
CGAACATCTCGGCGAGGCGGCGGTTGAAGTTACGCCACAGCTCGTCGAGGTCGGGCGGGCCCTGGTTACTGCCGCCCGGGCCTTGCGGCCCGCGGGAACCGCCGCGCCCCCAGTTGGGGTCGTTCAAGGACATGTGTTTTTTGGGTCTAGAGGCCCCGTGCGGAGGCTTTAGGCGCTCTCGTCTCGGCGGCTCTCGATTGCGCGAACTCGGCGATCGCGAGGCGCAGCCCATCCAGGCCGGCGCCGCTGCGAGCGCTCACGAAAACGCGCGAAATCCTACCATATTGGTCGCGCTCGACCGCGGGCTCGATCTTCGCCTCGTCGATCTTGTTCCAGACGAGCAGGCGCGGCACCCGGTCGGCGCCGATCTCGGCCAGCACCTTGTCCACCTCGAGCTGCTGCTCTGCGCGGGCCGGCGACGCCGCGTCGACCACGTGCAGCAGCAGATCGGCGCGCACCGTCTCCTCGAGCGTGGCGCGGAAGGCGGCCACCAGCGTGTGCGGCAGATCGCGAATGAAGCCGACCGTATCGGAAAGCACGACCGGATTTGCCGGCGGCAGCCAGATGCGGCGCGTCGTCGTGTCGAGGGTGGCGAAAAGCTGGTCGGCCTCGTAGGCCCTGGCGTGCGAGAGCGCGTTGAAGAGCGTCGACTTTCCGGCATTGGTATAGCCGACGAGCGACACCGACAGGACGTTGCCCCTGGCGCGCGCGCGCCGCTGCACCGTGCGCTGCTTCTGGAGCTGCTGCAGCTTCGACTTCAGCGTCTTGACCCGCGTGGCGATGTAGCGCCGGTCGAGCTCGAGCTGCGTCTCGCCCGGGCCGCCGGTGCGGCCGAAGCCGCCGCGCTGGCGCTCGAGGTGGGTCCAGCCGCGCACCAGGCGCGTCGAGAGGTGCTCGAGCCGGGCGAGCTCCACCTGCAGCTTGCCTTCGTTGGTATGCGCGCGCTGGGCAAAAATCTCGAGGATCAGCTCGGTGCGGTCGAGCGTACGGACGGCCAGCTCCGTCTCGACATTGCGCTGCTGCGCCGGAGACATCTCGTGGTTGAAGACGACGTAGGCGGCGTTCAGCTCGCTCGCCGCTCGGCCGATCTCGTCGACCTTGCCGCGGCCGGCGTAGAACTTGGGATCGGGCCGGTCGCGGCGGCCGCGGATCACGCGATGCCGCATCACGCCGGCGCTCTCGACCAGGCGCACGACCTCGGCGACGGCCTCCTCGTAGCCGTCGTCGCCGAAATCCAGGCAGACGATGATGGCCGCCTGCGGGTCGGCGGCCGGGGCGGCAGCTTCCCTGGCGCGGTCGGGCAAACTACTCCGAGTCCTTCTCCGCTCCCAGGTTGATGGGACGCGAGGGCACGACCGTGGAGATGGCGTGCTTGTAGACCATCTGGGTGACCGAGTTGCGCAGCAGCACCACGTACTGATCGAACGATTCGATCTGTCCCTGCAGCTTGATGCCGTTCACGAGATAGATCGAAACCGGGACGTGCTCCTTGCGCAGCGTGTTCAAAAATGGGTCTTGTAGCAACTGCCCTTTGTTGCTCATGTTCTTCTCTCTTGGGGATTTTGTCGCCATACTCTAATTGATTTTCTTAAGGTTTTCTAGCACGGCCTGGCTTCGCATCGCGCCCCAACTCGAGCGGCGGCCGGACCTCGGCGCATTGCGCGCGGTAGCGCAGCGCATGGTCCATGAGCACGCAGGCGAGCATGGCTTCGGCAACCGGCGTCGCCCGGATGCCGACGCAGGGATCGTGCCGCCCCGTGGTCTCGATCTGCACCGGATTGCCTTTGAGATCAATCGTACGACGCGGTATCCGGATGCTGGAGGTCGGCTTAAGCGCGATCGACACCGTGATCGGCTGGCCGGTGGAGATGCCTCCCAGCACGCCGCCGTTGTTGTTGGAAAGAAACCCCTCGGGCGCCATCTCGTCGCCGTGCTGCGAGCCCTTTTGCGCGATCGCGGCGAAGCCGGCGCCGATCTCGACGCCCTTCACGGCGTTGATCGACATCATGGCCGCGGCGATGTCGGCGTCGAGCCGACCGTACACCGGCTCGCCCCATCCCACCGGCACGCCCTCGGCGACCACGTTGACCCGCGCGCCGCAGGAATCACCCGCCTCGCGCAGCGCGTCCATCTGCTTTTCCAGCTCAGGCACGACCGCCGCGTTCGGCGCAAAGAAGGCGTTCGCCCCGACGGCGTCCCAGGACTGGAATTCGATCGCCGTCGCGCCGAGCGCGGCCAGGTAGCCGCGGATCGCGACGCCGTAGCGCTCCGCCAGCCACTTCTTCGCTATCGCGCCGGCCGCGACGCGCACCACCGTCTCGCGCGCCGAAGCGCGGCCGCCGCCGCGCGGATCGCGAAAGCCGTATTTCTGCGTGTAGGTGAAGTCGGCGTGGCCGGGGCGGAATTTCTGCGCGATCGCCGCGTAGTCCTTCGAGCGCGCGTCCTCGTTGCGCACGAGAAAGCCGATCGCCGTGCCGGTGGTGCGGCCTTCGTAGACGCCGGAAAGGATCTCGACCGCGTCGGATTCGCGCCGCTGCGTGACATGGCGGGACGTGCCCGGCTTTCTTCGGTCCAGCTCCTTCTGCAGATCGGCTTCCGAGAGCGCCAGGCCCGGCGGGCAACCGTCGACCACGCCGCCGTAAGCCGGGCCGTGCGACTCGCCGAACGAGGTGACGCAGTAGAGGACGCCGAAGCTGTTGCCCGACATGCGGGCGATTCTACAAGGCCGCTAAACGCGGCCCCTCAGGCGGGCCAATTCTTGATGTAGCCCTTCAGCATCTTGTTCTCGAAGTCCTGCTCCTCGAGGACCGCCTTTGCCACGTCGCGGAAGGAGATGACGCCGATCAGCCGGCTGTCCTGCATGACCGGCAGGTAGCGTGCCCCGGTCTCGAGCATGGTGCGGCGCAGGTCGTTCACTTCCATGTCGGGCTCGGCGGTGACCGGGTCGCTCACCATGACGTCGGCGACGCGCACCTCGCCAAGCGAGCCGGAGCGCTGCGCGATCGCGCGCAGCAGCTCGTGGAAAGTCAGCATGCCCACCATGCGGCCGCGCTCGATGACGACGAGGGAGCCGAGGTTTTCCTTCGCCATCGTCGCCACCGCGTCGGCGGCACGCCCCGACGGCTCCGTGGTGACGAGA
>DASQYN010000280.1:0-14108 GCA_035639215.1 Burkholderiales bacterium | reverse complement strand
GGCATCAAGGACCTGCGCTCGGTGTTCACGGTGGTCGGCGGCAAGGTGGTGTACGACGATCTGGACGGCCGCTCGCGCGACTACTGGAAGGCCGCGATGCCGTGAAGCCGGCGCGCCTCGAGCTCGACTATCTTGCGCCGCCGCGGCGGACGCCGTGGCCCGGCATCGCCGTGCTGGTGCTCGCGCTCGCGATCGGCGGCTGGCTCTTCGAGCGCTACCGCGACGCGCGCCAGGCGCTGGTGCGCCTGGAGACCGAGAGCGGCCTGATGCTGCCCGAGCACCGGCCGGTGCGCGCGCTGCCGCGCGAGCGTCTCGACGCTGAGACGAAGGCCGCCGAGGCGGTCGTGCGCCAGCTCACCGTGCCCTGGGCGGCGCTGGTCGGCGCGCTCGAGCAGGCGTCGATGCGCGACGTGGCGCTGCTCCAGCTGCAGCCCGACGCCGACCAGCGGCGCCTGCGCCTGATGGCGGAAGCGCGCGACCGGGAAGCGATGTTCTCCTACTTGCGCCGCCTGGAAGCCGCGCCGGCGCTCGCCGAAGTGCATCTCGTCAGCCACCAGGTGCAGAACGAGGATCCGCAGCGGCCGATCCAGTTCTCCGTGCAGGCGCTGCTGCGATGAAAGCGCGGCTCGAGCGCTCGCTGCGCCGCCTCGGCCCCGCCGGCGTGCTTGGCATCGGCGTGCTGCTCGCCTGCGCCGGGTTCTACGTGCAGGCGCTCGCGCCGCTCGAGCAGGAAGTCGCGGCGCAGCGCGTCGCGCTCGCGCGGCTGAAGAGCCGCACGCCCTACCAGCCGGTCGCCTCGAGCGGCCGCGAGGAGGACCTGCAGCGCTTCTACGCGCTCTTTCCCACCGTCACGCAGCTCACCGACCAGGTCGAGCAGCTGCACCGCCTCGCGCGCAAGAGCGGCCTGGAGCTCGCGCAGGGCGAGTACCGCCTGGAGCGCCGCGCCGAGGGCCTCTGGGCCTATCGCGTCACGCTGCCGGTGCGCGGCAACTACACGCAGTTCCGCCAGTTCCTTTCGTCCGTGCTCGCCGACATGCCGATCGCCTCGCTCGACGCGCTGCGCTTCGAGCGCAAGCGGGCGGCGGACACGCAGCTCGAGGCGCAGGTGCGCCTGACGCTGCACGCGCGACCCGCTGGAGACGTGCAATGAGAACCTTCCTGAGATGGCTCGCCGTGGCGGTGATTTGCGTCGGCTGCGCCGGGCAGAGCGCCCTCGACGAGTCGCGCAAGCTGTACAACGAAGGTCGCGGCGACGAGGCGCTGCAGCTCCTCGCCAAGACGATGCGCGAGCACCCGGGCGACTCGCTGCTGCGCGCCGAGTACTTCCGGCTGCGCGACACGCTGGTCGGGCAGTGGATCGCGCAGGCGGATTTCGTCCGCCAGGCCGAGCAGTACGACACCGCTGAGACGCTCTACCGGCGCGTGCAGGCGTACGACCCGCCCAACCCGCGCGCCGCCGCCGGCCTGAACCAGATCGCCACCGACCGGCGGCACCGCTCGCTGGTCGGCGTCGCCGACCAGCTGGTGAAGGCGGGCAAGTACCGCGAGGCGCAGGACGTGCTGCGCCCGGTGCTCACCGAGAACCCGCAGCAGCGCGAGGCGAAGCGGCTGCAGCGCACGATCGACGAGCAGCTGGTGAAGCCGGCGCTGCTCACCGTGCAGCTCAGGCCGACCATCGCCAAGCCGATCTCGCTCGACCTGCGCGAAGTCACGGTGCGCAACGTCTTCGAGGTGCTGCAGCGCGCCTCGGGCGTCAACTTCGTCTTCGACCGGGACGTGCGCACCGACCAGCGCACCAGCATCGCGCTGCGCGACGCGACCATCGAGGAAGCGATCCGCATGGTGCTGCTCACCAACCAGCTCGAGGAGAAGGTGCTGAACGAGAACACCGTGTTCGTCTATCCGAACACGCCGCAGAAGCTGCGCGAGTACCAGGAGCTGGTGGTCAAGGGCTTCTACCTCTCCAACGCCGACGTCAAGCAGACGGCGAACATGATCCGCACCATGGTGAAGACGCGCGACATCTTCATCGACGAGAAGATCGGCCTGCTGGTGATCAAGGACACGCCGCCGGCGATCCGGCTCGCCGAGCGCCTGATCGCCGCGCAGGACCTCGCCGAGCCGGAGGTCATGCTGGAAGTCGAGGTGATGGAGATCAGCCGCTCGCGCATGCGCGAGCTGGGCATCAAGTACCCGGGCACGCTGGCGGTGAGCCTGCAGGGCGCGGCCGGCACGGCCGGGCAGCTCACCCTCACCGAGTGGCAGAACCGCAATTCCGACATGGTGATTCTGCATTTCAACGATCCGCTGTTCCTCTTCGCGCTCACCGAGACCACCAGCGGTGCGAGCGTGCTCGCCAACCCGCGCATCCGGGTGAAGAACAAGGAAAAGGCGCGCATCCACATCGGCGACCGCGTTCCGGTGATCACGACCACCGCGGCGGCGACCGGCGGCTTCGTCTCCGAGTCGGTCACCTATCTCGACGTGGGCCTGAAGCTCGAGGTCGAGCCGGTGATCTCGCTCGACGACGAGGTCGGCATGAAGGTCGCGCTGGAAGTAAGCAACATCACCAACACGGTGAAGTCGACTTCCGGCACTCTCACCTACCAGCTCGGCACGCGGGTCGCGCAGACCAATCTGCGGCTGCGCGACGGCGAGACGCAGGTGCTTGCCGGCCTCATCTCGAGCTCCGACCGGCGCGCCGCCGACAACGTGCCCGGCCTCGCCGAGCTGCCCATCGCCGGCCGGCTCTTCTCGCACACTCTCGACAACAACGACCGCACCGAGATCGTGCTCCTCATCACGCCGCGCATCCTGCGCACGCTCGCGCGCCCCGAAGCGGCCGCCGTCGAGTTCGCAGCCGGCACCGAGGCCTCGACCGGCACGCCGCGCCTCGGCGCCGCGGCGCCGAGCCTGCCGGTGATCCCGTCGCCCCAGCCCTCGCTCACTCTGCCGCCGGAAGGCGCGCCGCAGCTCGACATTCCCGTCGCGCCGCCCGCCACGGCGCCCGCGCCCGGCACGCCGCCGCAGATGGTGCCCTTCGGCGGCGTGCAGCCCGCACCGCAAGCCGCGCCGCCCCCGCCGCAACCGCAATGAAAGGCAAAGGCTTCACCCTCATCGAGCTCGTCATCACGGTGGCGATCGTCGCCGTGCTCGCCTCGGTGGCGCTGCCGCTCAACGACCTCATCGTGCAGCGCGGCAAGGAAGCGGAGCTGCGCCGCTCGCTGCGCGACATCCGCGAAGCGCTCGACGCCTACAAGCAGGCCTTCGACGAGGGCCGCATGGTGAAGCGCGCCGGCGACTCGGGCTACCCCAAGCGGCTGGAAGATCTGGTCGAAGGCGTCGAGGACCAGAAAGACCCGAAGAAGGCGCGCATCTATTTCCTGCGCCGCCTGCCGCGCGACCCCTTCGCCGAAGACCCGAATCAGAGCCCCGCCGAGAGCTGGGGCAAGCGAAGCTACGCGAGCCCGCCCGACGACCCGCGCGAGGGCGACGACGTCTTCGACGTCTTCACGCGCTCGACCCTGGCCGGCCTGAATGGCCGGCCCTTAAGAGAATGGTGATTCCTCCAATTCGGGGACGGAGCCCGAACTCCCCGAGCTCCGGCTTCACGCTCATCGAGCTGCTGGTGGTCTTCACGATCATCGCCCTCCTCCTCACCATCGCCGTCCCCCGCTACTTCGGCTCGATCGACAAGTCGAAGGAAGCGGTGCTGCGCGAGAACCTGAACCAGATGCGCGACGCGATCTCGCGCTACTACGCCGACAAGGGCAAGTACCCCGAGTCGCTCGAGACCCTCGCCACCGACAGGTATCTCCGCAGCGTGCCGCTCGATCCGATCACCGAGAGCGAGAAGACCTGGGTAGTCATCGCGCCCAGCGATCCGCAGAAGGGCGGCGTTTACGACGTGAAAAGCGGCGCGCCGGGCAAGACCAAGGATGGCCGCGAGTTCTCGGAATTCTGACGCCCACCCCCTGACAAGGGGGTCGCGAGCGCCGCAGGCGCGAGCGGGGGGTTTCACCTACCTCACCGTCCTCTTCATCGTCGCCATCCTCATGACCGGCCTCGCGCTGGTAGGCGAAGTCTGGGAAACCTCCGCCAAGCGCGACAGGGAAACCGAGCTGCTCTTCGTCGGCAACCAGTACCGCCACGCCATCGCGCTCTTCTACGAGAAGACGCCCGGCGGCGTGAAGCGCTACCCGCGCACGCTGGAAGAGCTGCTCAAGGACCCGCGCCAGCCCGGCACCGAGCGCTATTTGCGCCAGCTCTATCCGGATCCGTTCGGCAGCAAGGAATGGGGCACCGTAAAAGCGCCCGACGGCGGCGTCGCGGGCGTCTATAGCCTCTCGGAAGACAAACCGCTGAAGACCGGCAACTTCAAGCTGCGCGACGCGGGCTTCGACGGCGCGCAGCGCTACGCCGACTGGAAGTTTGTCTACTCGCCAGCGGCCGCTGCTCAGACGACGCCGCAGCCAAGCGCAACGCAACCCGGAGCAGTGGGCACGCCCCTGCCCGGCCTCGCGCCGCTACCCGGGCTCGGGCCCGCGCCGGCCAGCGAACAACCCCCCGCCCAGCAACAGCCTTCGCTTCTCGGCCCGAGCTAAGCCGCAGCCGAGCTATCGACGCGCGGCACCGGCTTGATCGGACGCCCGTGCCGGGTGCACCACCTCACCGTCGGCTCATGGCACGCGCAGCGGCCGAGCGGCAGCACGTTGCGCGGCGCCGTGTGCTCGCGCACGAAGTCGAGCGTCAAGAGATCCATAAGCCTGTGGTACGCCGCCCTGCCCTTCAACGCTCGTTCGGAAATCATGGTTCCCTCCTCTGGTGGAACCATGATGGGACGAGCCCCCAGACGCCGAAACGGCGCATGCCGCTTCGCCGCTGTGCGAAATTGCCCTCTATTGGACCGGGAACCCGTTTGCGACCGCCGTCGCTGCTACTTCACCGCTATCACCAGATCCATGTATCCAGCGCCGACGCCCGTCGTGAGGAAGTTCTTGATCGACTTGATCGCGAAGCCCGGACAGGCGCTCGGCGCACATTGGAAGAACTGCGGAATGATGACGTTGGCCAGGAAGAAGCGTAGCAACTCCACCTGATTCGCCTGGTTGTCGAAGCAGTCCGCTAGGTCGCGACCGTTGTTCGCCGCGGCGTAGGCGACGTAGTTGGTGTTGAAGGCCTGCATCTGCGTGCCCTTCTGCAACGTCGCCACCGCGTAGAGGTTACGGACGAATCGCAACGAGGGGCATGTGCTCCCCGGTACTGTCTCGTATTGATACGAAAGTGTCAGCGGACCGAAGATCTTCGTACCGTCGGCATTCGGATCGACGGTAATCCCGAATGCTCCTGGATCGCCCACCTGGCTTTCCGCCCACGCGAGCGGCAACGCCGACGACATGCCGAGCGCAAACGCTGCGGCGGCCAAACGACTTTTCGAAAGATTCATCGCTCCTCCTTCATTGGACGGGTCACTTCAGCCTGACGGACGGCGGATCATAGGACGGGTTCCAGGCCGACGAGATGTACCAGGTGCACTTGCCGTTCTTGTTGCTGTAGCTCACCGACTGCTCCATGACGAAACCGCTGCCGCTCTTGTAGTGGTAGCCGCCGGTTCGCGAGTTGTAGGTGGGTGCGAGCCCGCCCATCGTATGCCCCACCTCGTGCAGGAAGCTTTCCGTCACGTAGGCCTGGAACATGAGCGCGCGCTCGGCGTCGGTATTGCCCGGGCAGGTGGTGTCGATGAAGTTCTTGATCCGCTGCGAGTACACCACGCAGCCGTCGAGTCCGTCCGGCGTGCCCCATTGGCAGTTGCCGAGGATCGTGCCGTTGATGTCGGTGCTCTCGGCGATGCGGATCGCTTTCTGGGGAGAGACGCCGCTCGCATCCACTATCCGATCTACGCCGGCGGCGATGTCGGCATCGGAAAGCATGTGCACACTGACGGCGAGCGACGTAAGACCGTCGAACGACACGCTTATGCCCGAGCCGCTATAGCTCGCCTTGTTGAACGGGTTGAACGGGGTCGCGCCGAATATCTGCTGGATGAGGCTGTTACTCGGCAGCGCGACGATGACGAACACGTCCCTCGCCGTGCCCGCCGAGGTCAGGACGCTCGTACCGCTGGCGAGCGGGATTCCGGCACATTCGAGCGCATCGTCGAAGCCGTCGTTGTCGTAGTCGCTTCCAGGGGCGGGGCAAACGGGCTGCGCCAAGGCGGAGCCTGCGGCAAGGGTCACTGCCGCCGCGGCGGCGCAGATCGCGAACCATTTCTTGCTCATCGTCATCTCCCTCATTGCGGCACCACTCGGATGGTGTCGACGCCGATGATCCGTTGACCGCCGAACGTCTTGCCTTCTAGGAAGGCCCGGGTGTCACCGGCGGTCAGCTCCAGCGCGTCTGTGACTACCTGGACGACCAGGTCCCGGAGTCCATCGCCGTTCACGTCCTGCGAGGACGACAGGTAGCTGCCCTTGCCCTTCACCTTGACATGCGCGCCGGCCAAGGTGACCGTGGCTGGATCAACCCTGGTGGCGTCGAACGTCGGCGAGCTCAGGATCGCGACCGGGACGACGCCGTTCGATCCGAGGTTGATGCTGTTCACATCCGAGCCGGGCTTGATGTCGATAAGCACCGTGAGCGCCTCCGGTGGCGGCTCGTCGGAGGGGGCGATCCCTTGGACGGTGAACGTCGAAGGCGGCGAGGCCACCGAGCCGATCCAGATGTTCGGGAAGCAAGGTTGAACAGCGCAGGTGCCGTCGGGACGCACGTCGCGGTCGACGACGAAATTCGAGTAGATCGCCTGCACGTTGTAGGTCAGCGATCCCTCGTTACTCCAGAGCATCGAGGGGTGATACTGCTCCGCCAGGTCGCAGGTGACCGTAAAGCTGGCGCCCGCCGGAATGGTGATGAGATCCTGCGGAATTCCGTAGGCCTTTTCCCGGATGATCGGGTCGATCAGCCCGTCGAACGTCACCTGGAAGGTGGTATTCACGCAGTCAGGCCGAATGGTCAGGATGTCCTGGCCGCTCGTATTTCGGAACGTTGCCGTTACCAGGATCGGATCGTTGGGCTGCTTGGTGCCGTCTTCAACGACCAGCGACTGCTGGGTTTGCGCCGCACACGCTGCATTAGTGGTGGCGCCGGCGTCCGCTATCAGCGGGCATGCGTCGCAGGCATCGCCCTTACCATCACCGTCGCGGTCGGCCTGGTCGGGATTGGGATCCACCGGGCAGTTGTCGAGCGCATCGGCGATACCGTCGCCGTCCGTATCCGCCGGGCCGTTTGTCGTGATCGCGAAGTCCCGGTCGTCGGAGGCTTGCACCGGGCACGGTCCACCGACGCTGACATCGATGGAGAAGCCGTCCGAGGCGGACTTCACGGTACCGTTCGGGATCGGCGTCGCCGTGAGTACCTTGAAGCCGAAGATGTGTTTTGCAACAGCGAAGTTGCCGCTCCCCGAACCGAGATGGGTCCAGGTAACGACAGTTCCGCCCGCCGAGACCTGCGGAACCCAAGCAAGGTTGGTCGCATCGAGGGTCGGGTCGTCATAGTCCGTCGAAGTGGGCGCCGTCGCACTCGCCACGCCGACGAGACCGGAGAGAGTGACCTTTGCGACATTACCCGGTGCCGGACAAACCGCGTAGTTGTCCTGGGGATCGTAGGTCAGCGTGTAGGTCCACTCGTTCGGCCCGGTTTGCGTCCCGATGAAGGACGCCGCTCGAGCCGGCGAAGCGGCGAGGACAAAAAGCGCGAGAGTGAATCCGGCCCACGCGAGCGCGCGCGCCAAGCTTCGTTTCATAGGCGATCTCCGATGCTGACGGGATGGCGTGCCGGGAGAACAAGGATTTGCGAACGAGCGAACGAAAGGAGGGCGGGCGCGAGAACCGCGCCGCAATAAGAACGCAGAGACCTTTCACGGAAGGTCTTCAACTTGTGGGCCCCCTCCCCGGAGCGCGGTGGGACGCTATTCTCATTGTCCAACGCCGTCAATGGCTATGCGGGGCTAGAAGTTGAAGCCGCCGAACAGCACCGCGTTGTCCCGGTCGATCAGCATGCTATAAGGCGCCGCATTGGTGTAGCGGGTGTAAAGAATCTCGACGAAGTACTTTTTATTCCACTCGGCGCGCAATGCCGGCGCGACGATGACGCGCCCCTCGAGAAACGTCAGGTCGTACGAGTAGCCGCGCACGTCGTGCGCAACGGTGAGGGACGGCGTGAGCGTCGCACCGAAGAGCGCGTCGTCGTAAACGCTCGCCACCCGCGCGCGATAGCCCCAGGCATTGTTGGTGACGAAACCTTGGAGCGAGCAGGTCTTGCCGGGATAGGAATCGACGCATGGAAAGCCGTTCACCTGCGCGACGCCGTACGCGTCCGAGCGGCCGTAGCGGATGACGCTCGCATCGGGCAGGCTCGCCACATGGCTCAGGCCGAGCTCGCCGGCGACCAGCACGCGCTGTGAGCCGAGCACGCCGGGCAGACCCTGGTTGACGCCGAGGCTCGCGGTCGTCACCTTGTAGCGGTCGAAGGCGTCGAAGGTGGCGCCGGGCGGCAGCGCCAGCGCGTTCTTCCCCGAGCCCGGCTGGTTGAGGATCGAGTTCGGATTGCGCGTAACGAACGCATCCGCGAGGTCGGCGAAGTTGAGGCTGAGCGGCTGGTTCGGACGGTAGGCGACCTCGCCGAAGATGCGCGTCGCCCGGCCGCGCCGCATGTCGAAGCTCATACCGAAGAGGTGGATGTCCTCCGGGTAGATGAGCGCGTATTTCACGCCCGTCGGGGACGTGAGGCGCGTGATCAGTGTTCCAAAACCACCGCCGATATTTGCGTTGGTGCCGCGGATCGAGAACGAGCGGCTGTGATAGTTCATCGCGTAGAAGCGAAGGTCGGTGCCGAGGCCGGCGAGCGCATAGCGCAGCGACATGCCGAACTCGCCCGAGTCGCGCGCCTCGACATCCGGCGAGCGGTGCACATACGCGCCGCTCGCCAGCGCCTGCGGCTCGGTGAGCGTCGGGACCACCGCGGCGAAATCGCAGCCCGCCGGCGCATAGGTCGCGACGTTGAGGTACGTGCCGCAGCCGTTCAGGATGTCGTGGCGCGACTCGAACTGCGCGAAGCCGTCGACGCCCCATTGCTTGCCCGAGGCGAAGTCGGCGTAGAGCATCCCCACCGGGATGCGCGTCTCGAGCGGCAGCGCTCCCGGCCGCTGCGCGGCGGCGAAGTCGCGCGGGTTGACGACGCCCGCCCCGTAGGCGAAGAACTGCGAGGTGCCCCAGCTCAGGTTCTGCCGGCCGACGCGCACGTCGAGGCGCCGCTCGCCGCCCAGGTCGAACTTTCCGTAGCCGTAGGCCTGCGTGATCATCGCGTTGTTGAACTTCGCTTCCGGCGCGAAGCCGGCGTCGGAGAGCGGCGCGTTCTGCGCGAAGCGGTTCGGGTAATTGCCGTAGGGCCGGTCGCCGTCCTGCAGCTCGTAGTCGTACCAGGCGCGCAGGCGCGCGAAAGCGCCGAGGGTGCGGCCGTGCAGGTCGAAGTCGGCGACGCCCTTGAGCACGCTCGAGTAGGGCTTGTCCTTCCCGAAGTTGAGGTCGGGGCCGCCCGAGTTCGCGCTGGTGAGCCCGCCGCTGCGTCCCACCCGGTTGCCGGCGAGGCGGCCGAAGTTGGCCGTCGACGGGTCCTCGGTGCGGATGCCGGTGCCCGCGGTGAGCGCTCCGCTCACCTTCAGCTCGATGTCCTCCCCCAGCTTCAGCTCGGCGGCACCGAGCCCGGCGGCACAGCCGGCAAGCGCCAGCGCCGCCGCGACGCGCGCGGCATGGATCTTCATGGCAAGCCCTCCTCCCCAGGCGGCAAGCCTGAACGCTACATGGAAAGCGTCGACGTCTCCTGCGAAAGCGAACAGCGGTACGCGCGCACCGGGCGCGCGACGTTTTTCAGCATCTGCGGCCCGAGGTCGACCAGCGGGAAACCGCCGTCGAGCCGCCGCTGCGTCTCCTCGCTCAGCACGATACACGCCCCTTCGCCGAGCGCGGCGAGCCGCGCGGCGATATTGGTGGTCATGCCGGAAGCCGTGTACGTCCAACGCGCGCCCGCCGCGCCCTCGATCTTGGTGGCGCCTACGGCCGCCAACCCGGAGTTGACGCCGATGTGCATCGCGATCGGCTCGTAGTAGCCCTCGAGCGTGCCGTTCGTCTCCTGCGTGCGGCGCAGGATCGCCAGCCCGGCCTGCACCGCCGCCGTGGCGTGCTTGCGCGGATCGTTGTCCTGGAAGATCACCATCAGGCCGTCGCCGGCGGTCTCGTTGACGTCGCCGCCCAGGCGCAGGATCTCGTCCAGGAAAGCGCCGAAGTAGAGCTCGACCAGCTGGTTGAGCCGCTCGAGCTCCATCTGGCCCGAGAGGCGCGTGTAGCCGGTGATGTCGGCGAAAAGCACCGAGATGTCAGCCTCGCGCTTGTCGAGCACCGGCGCCTCGGGCGAGCGCTCGATCAGGTCCTTCACCGTCTTCGGCACGAACTTCGCCAGGTTGCTCTTCATCGACTCGAGGATCTGGATGCGGCGCAGGCTCTCCGAGAGCTCTTTCGCATAGCGCACCACCTCCTCGTGCGCGCGCGCGTTGCGGATCGCCACCGCCGCCTGATTGACCAGCGTGACGAGCAGCTCCGCGTCGTCGGCGCTGTAGCCCTCGCCGGTGAGCCGCTCGCCCAGCGCGATCGTTCCCTTCAGGTGCTCCTCGACGTCGAACGGGATGCACACGCGCAGGTCGAACGGCGGCAGGGGCTGCGCGACGTGGTGCGCGGCGAGCTCGCGCGCCACGCCGGCGGCGTCGGCGATGCGGCGCTCCGCGAGGGCAACGACGTGGCTGTCGCGCGGATCGTGCAGCACGATCAGGCCGCGCTCGACGCCGAAGGTGCCGAGCACCATCATGAGCAGGTTGCCGAGGATCGACTGCGAGTCGCTGAGATGGCCGATCTCGCGGCTCACATCGTAGAGCGTACGCAGGTGGAACATGCGCTTCTCGAGCTCCTGCTGCGAGCGCACGGCGTCCTTCAGGCGCGCCTCGTAGCGGGCCTTCAGCCGCAGGAACCGGTCCTGCGACGGCCGGCCGCCCGGCGCGGCGCGCTTCACCGCGCCACCTCGAGCGTGGCGAGCGCGTCCTGCTCGGAGCGGTGGATCTGCGCGTACTTCGTCAGGCCGACCATCGAGAAGACCTTCTGGAAATGCGGCGTGAGCCCGGTCATTCCGACCACCTGCCCCTGCCGCTTCGCTTCGCCCAGGACGCCGATCAGCACCGCGATGCCGCCGCTGTTGATGTAGCAGTCGGGCGCGAAGACGAGCAGTATCTTCTTCGCCCCGGCCGCTGTCACGCCCCGGTAGGCCTCCTCGATCGGCTCGGTAGCGAGGGCCGTGACGTCGCCGCGGATATCCACCACCGACACTTCGCCCTTCAGGCGGGTGGAGACCTCGTTCGGCTTGCTCATGCCGGCTTGTCCAGGTAGATGATCATCTTGACGACGTTGCCCTCCGGGCTCGACTCAAAGCTCACTTCGTCCATCAGGTTCTCGATCAGGAAGATCCCCCAGCCGCGCGTTTCGTTTCGGCCTTCGATACGGCTCTCGATGTCCGGCGCCGCCGGCCGCGCAATGCCCGCCCGCACGCCCTGGTCCTGGACCGCGACTTGCAGCCGGTCGGCGGCGGCGACGAACCGGATGCCCACCCGGGTGCCGGCGTCGGACTGGTTGCCGTGCTCGATCGCGTTCATGCAGGCTTCGCTCACCGCGGTCTTGAGATCCTCGATCCTCTCGACGGGGAAATTCATCTCCCGCGCGACCTGCGCGGCGAAGTCCATGGCGAGCTTCTCCGCGCCGGCGCGGCTGGGAATGTGCAGCTCGAAGCGCTTCGGCTCGCTCACGGCGAGAGCCTCGCGACGATGATCGTCATGTCGTCGCTCGGCTCCTCGCCGGCGACGAAGCGGGCCACGTCGGCGAAGATCGCCTCGAGCAGCGCCGGCGCGTCGAGGCCGCGGTGCGTTGCCACGCAGCCGAGCAAGCGCTCGAAGCCGTAAAGCTCCTTCGCCGCGTTCATCGCCTCGACCACCCCGTCCGTGCAGAACACCACCGTGCTCCCGGCCGGAAGCTCGAGCCTCGTTTCCTCGTAGCGGCAGTCGGCGACGATGCCGAGGGGAAAGCGATCGCCTTCGCTTTCCACGTAGCGCGGCACGGCACCCGGCATGCAGAGGATCGGCTCGGCCTGTCCGGCGTTCGAGAGGATAAGCGTCCGCGCCGCCGGGTCAAGCACCGCGTAGAGGAGCGCTATGAAGCTGCCCTTGCGGATGTCGCGCGCGAGCCGCTGATTGGCGGTGTTCATCACCTCGCTGACCGCGGGCTCCTGGTCGAGCAGCACTCGATAGGTGCTGCGTGCGCCCGACATCAGCAGCCCGGCCGAAACCCCCTTGCCGGACACATCGGCGATGATCAGACCCAGGCGCGCGGCGCCGCCGGCGCGAAGCTCGAGGAAGTCGTAGAAGTCGCCGCCGACCTCGCGCGCGGGCACGGTGCGCGCCGCGACCTCGACGCCGGGCAGGCGCGGCGGGCGTTCCGGCAGCATCCCCATCTGGATGTCGCGCGCGATCTTCAGCTCCTCTTCCATCCGGCCCTTCTGCAGGTTGTCGCGGAAGAGGCGGGCGTTCTCGAGGGCGATCGCCCCCTGGTTGAGCATCGTGCGCAGCAGATCGAAGTCCTCGGGCGTGAACAGCTTTCCGGATTTCTTGCGGCCGAGGGAGAGCAGGCCGCGCAGCTCGTCCTTGTAGAGCATCGGCAGGACCAGCTCGGCGCCGAGCGCGCCGAGGCTGCGCTCGAGCTCGGCGCGCTGCGGCTCGTACGCTGGGTTCAGGGCGATCTCGTGCCGCAGCACCGGGCCGCGTGTCTGCTCGACCAGGCGCACCAGCGCATCGCCCTGCGCGAGCGCGGGCAGCGCCTGAAGCTTCGGCTCGATTCCTTCCGGGCTCTCGATTCCCTCCGCGACCGCCACCTCGTGGCCGCGCCCCGGCACCGGCAGCAGGAGGGCGCCGTTCTCCAGCACCATCTCCTTCACCACGGCGCCGGCCAGCGTCTTGAGGATGAGCTGCGGGTCGAGAATGCTGGTCATCGCATCGCTCAGGCTCTTGATGGCGGTGCGATAGTCGTACTGCTGACGGTAGAACGTGCGGTCGACGAAGCCCTGGATGCGCCGGTGCAGCGGCTCGAAAAAGAACACCACGACGAGGGCGAACGCCACGGCGAAGATCGGCGAGCGCGCCGCGTCCGCGGACCCCAGGGTCAGGTTGGCAAGCAGCACCAGCCCGGCATAGGTGCCGACGATCGCGGCGGTGGAAAGCAGGTAGCCGTAGGTGCGGCGCACGATCACGTCGATCGCGAAGAGGTCGTGCTTGACGATGGTGTAGGCGATCGACAGCGGAAACAGGCTGAAGAACACGCCGAAGCCGAGCACCGGATCGGAGAAGATCGCCACGTGCCACAGCGTGCTCGACAGCAGGTCGAGCGCCGGGATGAAGAAGCCGAGCGCCGTGCCGAGGAAGATCAGCCGCGACTGCAGGCGCGCGACGATCGAAGGGTCGCGCAGCATGTTCCACGCGGTCGACACGAGGAAGAACAGGATGGCGAGCGCGGTGTACCCGGTCCAGAGCAGGAACACGAGCCGCGGCACGTTCCAGTGGTGCACGGCGAGCGCTGAGCGAAGCGCGAAGATGGCGAGAGAGACGAGGTAAGGCGCCGCGGCGAGCGCGGGCCGGCGCAGCGCGAAAGCGCGCGGCTTGGGAAAGTAAAGGGCGAGATGGATGATCGCGGCCGGCAGCAGCACGTTGACGAGGAAGCGCAGGTCGTAGAGCCAGACCGGCGAGATCAGGTCGGCGGGCGAGGAGAGCGCCATGCCGGTGCCGAACAGGCTGGTCATGCGGAAGAAGAGCCAGCTCTCGTGCGCCTTCGGCTTCATGAGGAAGACCAGCACGCCGATCAGGATGTACAGCGTGCCGACGAAGAAGAGCGGCCCGCTGCGCGCGAGGACTGCGCCGGCGCCGACGCGCCCGGTCGGAACCGCGATCTCGAGCGTCCTGCCCTCGCGCTGCA